>JALVEG010000407.1 GCA_027031145.1 Saprospiraceae bacterium
TTTTTGATACAGTCATTATTTATAAATTTGTCCCAAAAATAGTAAAAAAATGGGACAAAATAAAAATTCATTCCTAATTCTACTGAGTTTTGTTACCTTGCAGGTAACGGTCTCGTGTATGGTTAGTGGCGGATTTTATTGCTCTTATTTTTCATTTTAGTACTGTCTTTTGTTAAATGCAATGTGTTGAATATCAACGATTAACCGCCATTAACTATACACTTTGTTGTGTTTAGTGTTCTTTTTTACCTACCAATTTTGCGTTTTTTTGTGCAAGTTTAAATTTAATATATTCCTTCAATTGCTCAAAGGACATATTTTGTGTTTCTTCACTAATTTTCGTTCTAATTTCACGCATCATTTTAACTGCGTCAAATGTTTTTTCTTTTTTAGTCGTTTTCATATCTTATTAAATCTTTTGGACTTCGTATTTCTATCATTTTATAACCTAATCGTAAATTTACAGAATTATATCCATTTATTCGTTCTAAATTTACGATGTGTTTAAAATTCCAACTTGCTAATACATCCACTTTATTGATGGTTGCCATTGCTATGTGTCTGCAATCTTCTATACTTGTTTTGCCAACTACTTTTTCTACAATGTATGTATCAGCAAGAATAATGGCTTCCTCTGTTAGTTCAACTCTTTCAAAACTTCCAGCAGGATATTTGTGCAATAACTCTTTTACTCTTTTTGGTGCATTTAATAGTTCAAGGTCAAGTAAATCGGAAACAACAAAAATTACTTCTTTGTTTTCAAGACGTTTAAACAATTGTTTGGTAGCTGTTTCAAATTCTATATCATAATATCCACCAACTACTGATGTGTCAATATATATTCGTTGTTTCATTTATCTCGTTTTTGACAAAGTTACGATAAAATTCAATAAAAACGTAAGTGTTTTATTTACAGTTTTATAAAATGCTTATTTACAATACCTAATTCACTTTTTATTTGTATTGTATAAACGCCTTTTTTCAAATATTTTACTTCAATATTTTTTTCTAATGATTTGTAACTTGGATATTTGGTATTGATAATAATTTGTCCTAACGAGTTATAAATTGTAATTTCATTTATTGACTCCGCATTTTTTAGAGTTAAAATATTATTTACAGGATTTGGAAATAATGTGATATTAGATAAAAGATTGTTCTTTATTGATAAAGAAGATGAATTTATCAAATACACTCTTAAATTATTTAAATTGGTCGTTTCTACATTCTCATAGAATACAAAACGTACAAATAAATTACCATCAGCATCTTCTTCTACCGGGGAAACATCACCACCTGAATAATGTCCTGGTGCTACCAATGTGTATCCAGAGGGTACATTTACCCAGCTAGGATCAGCAAAATCACCAACATTTGGCATAGAACCGTCTAATGCAATTGTGCCAATACGTTCATAAACGTTAACCCAATCCGTTCCATTATAACGTTTACCGTCGTATACACTATGAACATTTGTACCGTTAACATTAAGTGTTGGCACAACCACATCACCTGGATATTCGATATGTCTAATATCGAAAATATCATTTGTCCTTGTAATTAATGTCATAGACCCATCATCGAAGATATGACTATTTAAATAAAATAGGTTAGATGTATTTCCAGAGATTATATGCCCATTCGTAAAGCCGTGGACAAGTTTATCACTTAAAACTATCATTCTATTACCGCTCAAACAAAAAGTTTTGCCGTTTGATTTTTTCCATTTTTCGATTACGAGATTAAGCCACCAAAAATTAGCTTCACCCCAATCGGTTTCAGCGTCAGGGAAAACCAGTGTTCGTATAGTTTCGTTTGAAAAATATTCAACTTCACCAGTTTCGTTTATTTGGTAAACGAAGCCTTGATTTTCAACAACTCCTAAATTGGCACCGGTTGCATCGTCGAATTTTACTAAACCGCTATTGATATGAGCGTAAAGGTCCTGTCCAGATTTGATGATTTTTGGATTAGATATACCACCAGGGTTGATACTCCATAATAATTGATTTGTATTGGTATTATACTTTTTTAAATATGGTGTCCCATTGATAGTACCAATCATATATAAAGCATTACTATCAACAATTAAATGAGATACTCCTATACTGGTATTAAACTCATCAATTATTTGGGTATTCCCGTTTTCACCCTTCAAAAGAGTATAATGTGGAACTCCTGAAATATGATCATCCTGGAAAAACAAATACCAATCACCTTGATCTGTGATATAAAGACCTTTATCAAGGAAGGCTACGGCAGCTGATGATGTTGAACCTTTCGGTATTATCAACTGCGAGGTCATACTAAAAGTATTATCTCCGTTTCTGTGAAAAACACGTAATAATCCTTCATCTGTGGGTACAGTAGTGTTACCATAGTTGTCGTTAATGTTTCCTAAATCTCCGTCAGCAACAATGGCAAGATAATTTCCACTAGGTGAAAGTGCAACCAAATGATTATCATCACCGGGGATAATATCCGGTGTAATTTGTCCAATCGTTTTTAAAACAAAAAATAATAAGATGATTAGAATTTTCGATTTCATAATTATTTAGGTTAATAAATTAAATTTTGTTGTTTTATGTTCTGTTATTTTGCGTCCTTTTACATTAAACACAACGGTCTTGCGATATGCGCAGTGGCAAATATATTAAATATCAGCGTTTTAAACAAGTAGCAATGTTAAATTTTCGAGAATTTCTTAGAAATTCTGTGAAAATTTGCCATTGCGTCATATCGCTTGTTACACACTGTATCATTTTGAATATTATGCAAACTAGCTCATATCTTAAAATGTTTTATTAATAATCTCCTTTTAAATTAATCTATTTTATGTTTATAAACTTCAATTTGATTATTTTTCTCGTTAAATGTCATAAAATTATAATTTATTTTTGCTCTCCT
Organism: Saprospiraceae bacterium; assembly: GCA_027031145.1. Classification (GTDB taxonomy): domain Bacteria; phylum Bacteroidota; class Bacteroidia; order Chitinophagales; family Saprospiraceae; genus JADJGA01. Next base: position 2,908 of record JALVEG010000407.1, read on the forward strand.
TAATTCATATAATGATTCCTCTTTTTTTATTGTGGTCGGAATTCTCCAATAACCTTGAATGACAACTAATATAGGTGTAACTTTTCGTGTTCTATATTTATTTTTTAATAATTCAAATCTCTTTAAGATTCTATATGCTTCAGATTTTCTTTGATCAGTTTCTAATTTAAATTGATCCCAATTCATTTTTACTTCAATTGGAATTAAGAAAGTTTTATCAACATCCGACACTACAAGGTCTATCCTGTAGTTTTTCTTATTATCTTTTATAGAAAATTCACTTCTTATTTCTATGCCACTAGGTAAATTTAATCTCAGCTCATTATATAAAAAAGCATTAAAATCACCTTCACTTGGATAACTGAAACCTTTACTTACTTCTCCTTCATAATTGCACCAAAAATAAGCTTTGAACTGTTCTTTATTATTTCCATATTTATTTAATACTTTTAAAATGCTTTTTTGAACAATATTAAAAATATTTTCCCAATTGAATTCTACTGATTTAATATTTACAATATTTTTCCCAATTTGATTAGGAGGAAATTTAACTATAATGTTTTTTGAAGTATAATGTTCAATTTTATCATCTTTAATTGATTTTCGGCTCCCAGTTGCTGAAATAAAATAAATAGACTTAAAATTTCTACTGTATCTATTTAATTTCTTAATTTCATCTTCAAAATTTCTTTTATTGAATTTGTATTTTAATTCTAAAATATATTCTACAGAATAGTTGAAAAGAGGTTGATTTTCGGATTCTGGATTACAAATTATAATATCCGCTTTAGAGTTTATCCCATTCTCAGGTCTTGCTTCTGCATGAAGAATTGATGTATAACCTGTTTTGCCTTTATATTCAAGCTTATTATTTCTTGATATTTTTTTTGCTAATATATGGAATAGCTCATGTTTAAATTCTGCTTCATTTTTAAATTTCCATTTCTTGAATTGATATGCCTCTTTAATTGCTTCGTCTATTATATTATCAAAACTTTTCATTTTTATTATTTAATTTCATAAAAGACTCCAATAATTAATTGATACTTTCTAATATCGTGTTTATGAGGTTTTGACCTCTAGTAAATGCGTCAATAGTTTTCATTTTTGTAATACTTGAGGTTACTACTGTTTTGGGATTTACGCCCAAATTACGCATTTACTTTTTTTGTTTATAATTTTTTTATTTTTTCCCACGAACTATTGTTATCATCTAAAGTTTTAAAGCTAGGATAACTTTAGATTTAAAGTATCCGAAAATATATAATTAAAAAGTTCATCAACTTCTTTCTGATTTTTTAATTTAATAATTGGTTCTCCTGAAGGGTTTTTATGACAATTACCAAATTTATTACATAAATTGTTGTTTCTGAAAATATTATTTTTCCCTCTTATATAAAAAGAAAAATGTGTTTTATTAATTATCATTGAGAATGGGTGACCTATGTTACCGAAATATTGTTTTAATTCGATGTCGTTATAAAAAATCTGCACATCTCTTAATTGAATTTCTTCTTTAAATACTAATTTAATATCAAACTTTTCAATTTCTTGAAAGAATGAAATGATTTTTAGTAGAACTTTTTTTAAAGATTCTTCTGATATATAATCTAGATAAAATATTAATAAATCATTATCGTAATTCATAGCTTTTCGTTTAAATTAGGTTAATACTTCTCTATATATAAATTTTTTATAGTGTGTAACGGTCTCGCGATATGTGCAGTGGCAAATATTCTAACTGTCAGCATTTTGAACAAGTAGCAATGTTAAATTTTAGGAGAATTTCTTAGAAATTCTGTGAAAATTTGCCATTGTGTCATATCGCTTGTTATACTCAGTATTATTTCGTGTTTTTTTGAACAAATTAATCTAAGCATTTCTTTACTTATGTTTTATCATCCGACTGGTATATACATTCTTTTCGTTATAAATATAAATACAATAAATACCATTAGGAAAATCACTAATATCAATTTGATTCTTTTCTAGAAGAATTGAATCATAAAGCACATTCCCTAAAAGATTTATTATTCTAATATTTCTAGATTGAATTCCACTTTGTTCAATGGTAATATATTTATTCGTAGGGTTAGGATAAATCTTGATTTGTGAATCCATAAAATCATTAATATATGTAACTA
>JALVEG010000408.1 GCA_027031145.1 Saprospiraceae bacterium
AGTCTTTCTTTTGATTTGTATCTTTCATGCGAACCCGAAGTGGAATGACCTAAAGGTTGAGTCACTTCGTCAACATGAATAAGTACCGGAGTATATTCATTTCTGGTTTTTGAAATTGCTTTTTTGAATGTTTCGATCAGATGAGGATAATCGCCTGCTTTTGTTTCATAAATAACAATACCATTCAACTCATCATCTTTTTTAAATCCGGAAAGGGCTTTCGAGATATTTCTTTTTACCGTTTGAAGATCTTTTGGTACGGATATACCATAACCGTCATCCCAAACAATTACTGCAAGAGGTATTTCCATTACAGCTGCAGCATTTATCGCTTCCCAGAAAGCACCTTCAGAAGTACTTGCATCACCAATAGTACAAAAAGTTACTTCTTTCCCATTATTTGAGAAGTTTTTTGCATCTTTAATATCTTTTATTTCCTGATATTTTTTTGATGCAAGTGCCAGTCCAACGGCTCTGCCCATTTGACCTGCTGTTGATGAGATATCAGATGTTACATTATAGTTTTCAGTATGATTTGTCCATTCTCCTGATTTATCAATTAGTGGTGTTGCAAAGTGATTGTTCATTTGTCTTCCTTTGGAAAAAGGATCCCGTTTGGAATCGGCATAAAGTTGTGCAAAAAAATCATTAATGGTCATCAATCCTTTGTGCATCATAAATGTCTGATCGCGATAATATCCTGCTCGAAAATCTCCATTTTCAAATGCTTTAGACATAGCGATTTGAGCTACTTCTTTTCCATCTCCCAAAATACCGAATTTTGCTTTACCGGATAAAACCTCTTTTCTTCCGGCGATACTTGCTTCTCTGCTTACAAGAGCAATCCAGAGATCTTCGAGTATTTCCTGATTGTTTTGATTTGTTTTTATTTTAGGGAAAGTCTTAAAGTCAAGCATAGAATATATAATTTTTGTGAATTGCGGCGAAAATACGAAAATTCGATGTATTATAATAATAACCTGAGTTCGATTTGATTAATTTTAGGAAAATTCCTGTTTTGATATGTTAAGCAAACTAAGAGTTTAGTCAGCCAATTTATCTGTATGTTTCAATAAAGTGGGTCAACTACCGTGTATTTTTGTCTTTTATGAATTTCGGATTTCCACCCCCTTTTGTCCCCCGCCAGCGGGGGATTAATACTCCCAAAATGAAGAGATTTTAGATATAAACAAAATTTAGTTTTTTATAAATGAGGGTTTTTTAGGTGGCGATATTCCCCCGCTGGCGGGGGTTAGGGGGTGGAATTTTGCATTTTATTTTACCCTGTTCCTTTCATTTTGCCTCTTTCTTAATTTTTATTCATATTCGATCAATTTACAAAATTCGATGATGTAATATAGTCAGGACAAAAATTGTTTATTTTCTTGCAGGTAATGAATATCATAAAATATTGAGGATTAAATAAAAAAGTCGTCAGGTTATTTCCCGACGACCTTATTTTTCCGTATTTGCCATGATTATTTAAAATAATATCATAATACAGATAAATAATCTGAGTAGTTACTCTTATTACTCTTTATAACTTTCTTTAGTGAAATCCATTGCAAATGTAAATCTCAGTGTTCCGTCAAGTGGATTCCTTACGTTATTTGTAGGTACAAGATATGAAATTCCCATTCCATATACATTATAATTTAATCCTAAACCAATTGTGAGATATTGTCTGTCTCCTTTTAGCGGATGCTCATAAAAATACCCTGCTCTCAAAGCAAATTGTTTGTCATACCAATATTCCACACCAATACTATAACTGATTTCTCGTAGCTCTTCTGTAAATCCGCCGGGTGCATCATGAAATGATAAAAGGGCTGCGGAAATAGGAGAACCATCAAATCTCTCAATGGAATCACCTAAAGTAGGAGTAGGTAACAACATCTTATTGAAATCAACAATAAATGACATAGTATTATATTGATCAAAAGCTAATTCCAAATCTCCTCCAATACCCAGGTTTTGAGGTAAATAATCCTTGTTTGTACTTTCAGTATATGTGATCTTATTACCTAGATTGGAAATAGTCATTCCCATATTCAATCTTGATTTATATCCTCCGAGATCCATTTTTGTTTTATAAAATAACGATAAGTCAGCTGCAAATGCTTTTGCAGCTTTAATTGCAATTCCCTGTACTCTTTGCCCTTCAGCAAGATTGGAATATACAAATTTTCCTGTTAATGCACCTGAAAATTTATCTGTTAATTTTCTTGCATAAGCTACGGATAATTCAAATTCAGAAGGATTCCCTTTTCCTGTGATATTAGAATCTTCATTTCTGTATTCGATTTCTCCCAATGAGAAAAACCTGATACTGTATCCTATTGCCTGAAGTTTATCAAATTTGTTGTATCCTGATAAATATGCAAGGTAAATATCATTTAATCC
>JALVEG010000409.1 GCA_027031145.1 Saprospiraceae bacterium
ATTGATATATTTTATGATTTTCTACCCAAAATGATGTGTCTTTATCAATAGTATCTGTTATAAATATTTTACCGGACATTATTTCCTGGTCTGCGAATTCATTTGAATACCATAAAATGCTGTCTCCCTGAGCCGTCAATGTATCTCTTTGTTTTTTATAAATTGTATCGGAATAGGATACAACAGGATCCTCGATTTCAAGAAAATCAATTCTTATTGTATCAGAATTTACAATATCACAGGTACCCTGAGCTTTCAGTGAATAAAATCCCGGTTCGGTAATATTTATAACTTTATCTGTTTGCCCGTCAGACCAATTATAAGAAGAAAACGAATTATCGCATTGTAAAATCACAGTATCACCCTGACAATTCGCAATATAGCCTTGAACAAAAGAAATAACAGGTTTTTCAACTGGATTCAATTCTGTTTTTATCAATTTTGAAATACTTTTTTGTCCCCAGGAATTTGTGATCGTCACGTTGTACGTACCCGAATTTTTCACAACTATATCTTTAGTTGTTTCATTTGTTGACCATTTATATGTAAAATCAGTACCGGATGGAGCATGCAGAATGACAGAATCACCGGAGCAAAATTTAGTATCACCGGTTGTTTTTATTTCAAAAAAAGGATTAAATCCAATTCCTTCCTGAAGCAAATAATGATTGTCTGCATTAATATCGTAATAACTGTCGGTAATACCGGAGGGCCATTTTATCACTATTGAATCTATTTTATCATAAGAACCAAGTCCGAAATTCAAATTTACCGAATTTGTAATCCCGTAGCTCTCACCAATTCTGGCATCACGGGTTTGTATGCCCCAAGGCCCGTAAATCTTAACTTTTGAACCTATTCCCTGTTTATTGGATTCTTGTCCCAAAAGACTGAATTTCACCCAATGATTGTCGTTTTTATTATTTATCCATATCAAATCTTTATAATTACTGTACTCATTCAGTCCTTCACCATAAGAGGTGTATACATCCAAAAATCCATCATTATTCAGATCTCCGATTCCAAATGAATGAATATCTCCCCGTCCAAATGGTTTTTTCTCTACCGAATAATTGTCATCACCAAAATTCCATACGATATAGGATTTATCTCCGGAAATAAGCACATCCAAATATCCGTTATTGTCAAAATCCCGCAATGATGCCTGAATCGAATTGCAATATAGTTCCGGAAATTTTGTTTTCGTTTGATTTATAAATGTATCATTATTTATATTTTCATAATAATAATGCATCGTATCATGATTGGTAACAAAACAGTCAAGATCTCCATCATTATCCATATCACCAAACATTCCCGTCCATGACTGTGCGCCGCTATTAAGCCCGTATTTGCCCGCCAAATCAATATAATTGTTGTTTCCGTCATTGACAAACAATGTATTTACTCTTCTGGGATCATTGGGTTTTTCTGCTCCCGGCCAGCATTTTGTGATAAATAAATCCACATCTCCATCATCATCAAAATCAATAAAATCACTTCCGTAATCTCCATAATTATTATAATTGGAATCAACTTTGAAATTGATAAAATCGTTCCATTTCAAATTCCCGTTTTTATCATTTATATAAATTGCATTATAATTGTTTTCATTGCAAACAAAAAGATCAAGAAAACCATCATTGTTTATATCAACAATATTTGAGTTTTGAGCATATGAAACTCCGGTAAGTTCATCTATTAATTGATATCTTCCTGAAACCTTTTTATATAAATTTCCATAAGTTTGAGCTCCACAGGTATATATTTCCGAAATACCGTCATTATCCAGGTCGCCCGTATTTATCGTCCAGGCAGCTTTTTCAAATGTTTTACCAATACTATCCAAGCTAAAATCAAACAGATTTCCCGAATTAATATAGTTTTTTAAAAAAATCCCTTTATCCAATATCACTAAATCATCGTAATAATCACCATTGATATCAGATACAGCAACGCTCATACTGGTGAATATTTTAGCATTATTCAAAATATCAGCTGACCTGTCTGTGAAATTTACCTGAGAAAATAAATGAATGGAAACAAAAATTGAAATGACCAAAACAATAAATTTGATATTCATCAGTAACCTGTTTTGTGAAATAATAACAAATATACCAAATTTACGGAATTACACAATGATTTTTGACCTGGAAAATCGATATTTAGAATGCGCCTAATGTATCTATTTAATATCTTCCACGATACAAACATTATTTACATTTTTATTTTTTTGGGCGATTGCCGAGCACTTCCCAATGCCAAACGCAGTCGTCACCGGGCTATTCGTGGGTTCCGTCCCGCCTCCGTCCGGATTATACAGCCTGCGCACTATATCCATCCCCGTGTATCATCCGTCCTTCGCCAGGGACAGCCTCCTAACGTCGGCTCCACTACTATCCCTATCGCAATCGCCGAAGTTTTAACGTAGGCGATTCGCAATCATACACCGCTGCCGAAGTTAAACGTAGGCATTCATTCATTTTGTCACTATTTTTGTTTGCTTCGCCACAAAAATACCGCCAAAATATCTATGTGGATTTGCTAACCTTTCTACCATAATGTCGCCCCTAACGGGGCTTTTCATCTGCCCCCTGATAAGCGATTCTTCCTTTTTCATCATTCCATCATTCCATCATTCCAATCTACATACATCTCTCTCATTTTGTCACTATTTTTGTTTGCTGCGCTACAAAAATACCGCCAAAATATCTATGTGGTTGCGCTTAATGGAGTATGTTCTATTGATCATGATCCGTCAGCTAAAGCAAACGGCAATCTACCCATCAAAAAATGGCTAAAACCATTGATACCCAAGATATTTCACCACATCAAAAAACCTATTAACTCGAATCCCCCCCCCTTTTTCCCCCGCCCCCGATGAAATACTTCGTTTGTTTCACGGGGCTGGCAGCGGGGGATTAATTCCCGTTTCAAAAATAACTCCAAGTAAAAATTTGAACATTCGAGTTGATTTTAACTTCCAAAACAACTTCTTCTGTCAAATAAATTTGACAGTCCAACTCCTCCGCTTCAAAAACACAAAACACCAAACACCAAACAAAAAAACATCATTCCATTTTCAAACTCCGGCTTCAAAATCACTTCCTATCGTCGTGCTTTTGAGTCCTAACCTCTCCATTTCAAAAACACCAAACAAAAAACAAACTTTCAAACCTGAAACTTTCAAACTTGAAACTGGGAACAATTCATTATTCCATTATTTTTAATCACAGAAGTTTTAACGTAGGTGATCCATCATTCCCTTTAAAAAATCATCGATATTATCAACCGGAAGTTTACAAGCTCCGTCAATACAAGTATATATCAAAGTTTTATCATTAACAAATCTATTTTCAAATAAAGGCAAATCATTTTCTCTTACGCTTGCTGCAATGAGTATATTTGGTAAATACCGCCGATTAATATTCTCTAAAACAGACACCGCATTTTGACCTGTTATGACTACCTCATAAAATTCTCCTGTCAAATCACAATAAAGATTCAGCCAATTGGAAAAACCGGAAGCATATTGCTTTGCCTGTGACAATATATTTTTAAGCATTTGCTCCGCAACCCTGCGATACATTTTATTTTCAAAATAATGGCTTAATTTGAATAAATTATTTGCCATAATACTATTTGAGGATGAAATAACTCCATCATAAGTTTCTATCTTTCTGGTTATCATCTTATGATCTTCATCCGAAGTAAAAAAGAACATGTTGCTTTTATTATCAAAAAAATGCAAAAAGCTATAATCCGTTAGTTTTTTTGCTAAGACCAGCCATTTATTGTCAGTAGTGACCTGATAAAGTTCAATAAATACATCTATAACCGTACTATAATCTTCAAGATAAGCATTGATATTGCTTGTCCCGTTTTTATAATTATGAAACAGCCCTCCGTCTTCTTTCATTTGTTTTTCAACAATAAATTTAGCATTTTTCAAAGCAACATCAAGAAAATGTTTTTCGCCGAATGCTTTGTATGCATCAATATATCCTTTTAGCATCAATGCATTCCATGATGTGAGCGTTTTGTCATCAAGCCTTGGACTGCTTCTATTTTCTCTTTCTTTCAATAATATCTCTTTCCATTTATTGACTTTTTTCTTTAATTTTTCTACACTGATATTATATTTTTCGGAAAATTCTTCATCTGAAAGATCTTTTATCAAAACATATTTTCCTTTTTCCCATTTACCGTAATTGTTGATATTATAATATTCTTTGAATAACTCAAAATCTCCTCCCAAAATCGATTTTAAATTATCTTTTATCCAAACATAATAAGCTCCTTCTTCAAGATGTCCGTGTTCATCATCACTATCAGCATCAAGTGACGAATAAAAAACACCAATATCTCCTGTCAACTCCCTTTCTACAAATTCCAGAGTTTCATAAACTACTTCTTTGTATAATTCTTTTTTTGAAAAAGCATAAGCTTTCGAATATAAACTGACCAATTGCCCATTGTCATAAAGCATTTTTTCAAAATGAGGAATATGCCATTTTTCATCGGTAGAATATCTTGCAAAACCACCTCCAATATGATCATATATTCCTCCAAAAGCCATTCTCTCCAATGTCAATTCTACAAATTTCAAAATATCTCTATCTTGAGCCTTAATGCCGTATCGCAATAGCAATTCATAATTGTTTGGCAATGGAAATTTAGGAGCTTGTCGGGTTCCTCCATATCGATAATCAAAATTTCTTTCCCATTTTTCTATACTTTGTTTTAGGAAATGTCTTGTAAAATTGGTTTCATCATTATTGACACGAATGAGATCCGATTGTTTTACTTTAGCAGTTAATCCCTCAGCATATTCGATCAGTTTTTCAGGTTCTTTTTCCCACATTTCCGCTAATTGCTTCAAAGCAGACATCCATCTGTCTTTTGGAAAATATGTTCCTCCCCATACAGGTCTGCCATCCGGAAGAGCAATCACATTCATAGGCCAACCTCCACGTCCAGTCATCATCTGCACTGCTGTCATATATACCTGATCAACATCCGGCCTTTCTTCACGGTCTATTTTTATTGAAATAAAATTTTCATTCATTAATTTGGCAACTATGGTATCTTCAAAACTTTCATGTTCCATTACATGACACCAATGGCATGCAGCATATCCTATTGAAATTATCAGAAGTTTGTTTTCCTTTTTTGCCTGTTCCAGACTTCCGGGTTTCCAGGGTTTCCAGTTTACCGGATTATGAGCATGTTGCAGCAAATATGGACTGGTTTCGTTTATAAGGTCATTTGTGAATTTATAAGATTTCATAGGTATATTTTGATTGTTCTGGCTTTTGCAATTACCAAAACCTAATATTATTAAAAATGCAAAAAATAATTTAAACATCTATTTTCTTTTTGTTATAATAGTAACTCCTCAAATAGAGTCATTTCAAAAGCACCCTACCTGAGTAATTACTAACAATATTACATATACAATAGATGTATTATTTCAATATAAATTAAGTTTATGTCATAAAATTGCATAACTTGACTAATTCCTATTTTGATGAGCTAAACAAAGTAAGAATTTAGTCAAAAGATGAAATCCTTATTTCTTGTTTAATGCTCAATATGGATAAATTTACATTCAACTCCTTTCGGAGTTGTAGCCCTCTTACTTATTTACCACCGGTTTCACCGGTGGCTATTCAAATTTACCCCCTTCGGGGATATTTTCTTGGAAATACACGATAGAGGGCAAAACCACGATAGTGGTTTAATATGAATAGCCCCGTATGAAATGCGGGGTAAATGTAAGAGGGAAAATGAACGCCGATAGGTGTTCAATATATCTGCCAAAATGTCATTAAATTTCTTGAAAAATATTATCTTTGCAAAAAATTTGAAAAGCAATATGTATAAAGAAGAAAATTTGGATAAAAAGATCATAGATGAAAACAGGCAGGGAGAAGTTTTTTATGAAGTGGATAAAGAAAATAAAAAAGAAGGAAAAAAAATATATATAGAAAGCTACGGATGTCAAATGAATTTTAATGACTCTGAAATCGTGGCAGCAATAATGAGAGAAGAAGGGTATTCTACTACAAAAAATATTGAAGATGCGGATTTGGTTTTTGTAAATACCTGCTCGATCAGGGACAAAGCCGAACAAACCGTTTTGAGAAGATTAACTGAATTTAAGTCTTTGAAAAAGCAAAATAAAAATCTTAAGGTTGGTGTTTTAGGTTGCATGGCTGAACGATTGAAAGAGGAATTTTTGGAAAATGAAGTTGTGGATCTGGTTGTAGGTCCTGATGCATACAGGAGTTTACCTGAACTGGTCGATTGGGCAAAACACGGCAATAAAGGGATAAATGTTCATCTTTCAAAAGAAGAAACTTATGACGATATTTCACCGGTAAGATTGGATGATAATGGTATATCAGCTTTTATTTCCATTACCAGAGGTTGCAACAATATGTGTTCTTTTTGTGTGGTACCATATACCAGAGGACGAGAAAGAAGCAGAAATGCTTTTTCCATTGTAGCTGAAGCAGCCGATGTTTTTGATAAAGGATACAGGGAAGTAACATTGCTCGGACAAAATGTAGATTCTTATCTTTGGGAAAATCCGGAAACAGGAGAAAAAGTCAGTTTCGCTAAATTGTTGGAAATGGTAGCGATGGTAAATCCATTATTAAGGGTGAGATTTGCTACATCTCATCCAAAAGATATGACTGATGAAGTTATTTATACGATGGCTGCTCATGATAATATTTGTAAATACATACATTTACCCGTTCAATCCGGAAATAGCAGGATACTTGAATTGATGAACCGTACATATACCCGTGAATGGTATATAGACAGAATCAATAAAATATATGAAATCATTCCTGATATAGCTATTTCATCGGATGTGATTGCAGGATTCTGTACTGAAACCGAAGAAGACCATCAGGATACATTGAGTATTATGAAATATGCCAATTACAGCATGTCATATATGTTTTATTACTCAGAGAGACCCCGGACAGTTGCGCAAAGAAAATATAAAGACGATATTCCTTTGGAAGTAAAAAAGAGAAGATTAAATGAAATAATAAGACTTCAAAATCAAATATCTTACAATCATAATAAAAATGATATTGGAAAAGTATTTGAAGTTTTGATCGAAGGGAATTCAAAAAAATCCGATAAAGAATTTAAAGGAAGAAATTCTCAAAACAAAGTGATCATTTTCCCTAAAAAAGACGGATTAAATAAAGGGGATTATGTATTTGTCAAGGTCAATGATGCTAACAGTGCAACATTAAGAGGAGAAATTACAGATCAAAACGTAACTACTCAGGTAGGGTGCTTTTGAGATGAAAAAATTTGATTTTTTCGCCAGATGAAGCTTATTTTTTGAAGGCATAACTTGTCCCGCAAAAAGGCGGGAGTGGAGCTACGTCAAAAAAAATAGCTGACATAAGGCAAAAAAAGAGATTTTTTCAATCAAAATGATTCTACCTGAGTAGTTACAACAAAACTAAAATCAAAGAATATGGATTTACAGGCAGTAAAAAGAAGATATAATATTATCGGGAATTCTGAAAAGTTAAATCACGCTTTATCTACAGCCATAAGGGTTGCCAATACTGATTTAACCGTACTTATCCAAGGTGAAAGCGGAGTTGGAAAAGAAGTTTTTTCCAAGTTGATACACCAGTTAAGTCCCCGGAAACATAATGATTTTATTGCTATCAATTGTGCTGCAATTCCTGCCGGCACTATAAATTCAGAATTGTTTGGACATGAAAAAGGAGCATTTACCGGAGCGACAAATGAAAGAAGAGGATATTTTGAAACTGTAAACGGAGGCACTATTTTTCTTGACGAAGTAGGTGAAATGCCTTTGGATACACAGGCATATCTTTTGAGGGTATTGGAAAATGGTGAGTTTATCAGAGTTGGTTCATCAAAAGTAAAAAAAACTGATGTCAGAATAATCGCTGCAACTAACGTTGATCTCAAAGACAAAGTTAAAGAAAAGAAATTCCGGGAAGACCTTTATTATCGCCTGAGTACAGTACCTATATATATCCCTCCATTGAGAGAACGCCCTGAAGATATTATTATTCTTTTTAAAAAATTTGCACGTGATATTGCAGAAAAATATAATTCACCAACGATTAAACTGGATGATGAAGCTCAAATCCTGATTAGAAATTACAATTGGCCGGGAAATATCAGGGAATTGAAAAATGTTGTTGAAAAACTATCTGTTCTTAGTGATGACAGACTTATTACGGCTGAAAAATTGATAGAAATCGTCCCTGATATAAGAAACAGGAACCTGCCCGTATCATTTGATAAAAATTCTGCGGAGAAAATAAATGACAGGGATCTTATTTATAAGTTTCTTTTTGATATGAAAAAAGACATCTCCGAATTAAAAACTTTGTTTTATGATATCGTAAGTGCCAATGATCTTGATCTTCCTTCTATTAGAAATATTGATCATGATGCGATGAAAGATCATTTACCAATAAATGATTTTGAAAATAAACTTGATGAATTTGAAAACAAACTTGAAGTAAATATTCCCAAAGAAAGATCCATTGTTGTACCAAAAACTCATGAAAATGAAAATTATGAGGTTGAAATATTGGATGATAACCTGAATCTGGAAGAGATGGAAAAGCAAATGATCGTTAAAGCTTTGAAAAAACATAATGGTAAACGCCGTGCTGCCGCAAAAGATCTGGGAGTATCAGAAAGGACTCTATATCGCAAGCTCAATGAATATAAGATCGGGCTATAGTGCGTGCCCTGCGAAAAATCTATTGTTATGCACAGAACATTCGTTTCTTTGGATAATTGTATTTTAATTATTTTTTGTATATTTGAACATTAATAATTTAAAAAATGATTTATCCTGTAAAAATAACTCATCCTCAAAAAATATTATTGCTTAAAAGCGGCATTTCAAAGCAGGATATTATCGATTATTATTTACAAGTATCCAAACCGATATTGAATTATGCAACGGGAAGGCCACTTTCTTTTAAAAGGTATATAAACGGATTTCCGGGACAGAGTTTTTTTCAGCGAAACAAACCCAAATATGCTCCAGAATGGATACATAGTCAATCGCTGGGAATAAATAAGAAAGCAAATTATATTATTCCTGAAAATATAGAAACATTTCTATGGCTGGTTAATCAGGAAACCCTGGAATTTCATATT
>JALVEG010000410.1 GCA_027031145.1 Saprospiraceae bacterium
TATTAAAGACCTTATCCCTGAAAAAAAATATAAAAAATTACATAAACAAATATTAAAATCCTTTGGTGTTGATCTTGACAGATTTGGGTATTTTAAACCGATGGTTATTGAAAATATGTTGACTGAGATGATTTTTGATACGGATTATGAATTTCCGATGGATGTTATTCTATGGAATTATGCAAAAGAACTTGATAAAGAAATGCAGGGTGCAGAATCCACTGACGGGCAAATTGAGATCATGAGAAAATTATCTGTTGATCAGCAGCTAAAGTCTTTGATATCAATAGGCAGGAATCCGTCTAAATTCAAGAAAAAAACTAAAAAACTTGTTTCATATTATATAGACCAAAACCTTAGAGAACTTCATAAAAGATCTTTGAAATCTCTTGGTAAATTAAAAAAGATTCTGGTGTATGACAGAAATATCAGGATAGTCGATACTATTGACAAATACGCAAAAAACAAAAAAGTCTTTGCAGCGATAGGTGCAGGACACCTATTTGGCGAAAAAGGTATTTTAAGACTGTTGAAACAAAAAGGATATAAAGTGAAACCTGTAATTTTTAACTATTCAGGTGAACTGCCTGAGCAGGAGTTGAAAAATTAATACCCATGAAGATAATATATAACGATATTTTTTTAGAGCACGAAACTGGCAATCATCCTGAGAACAAAAACAGATTGATCGCTTTTGGAGATATTGAGCAAAGTACCATTATTGACGGAACTTCTTATTTATCATTGGTTCATAATGGTCAATATATTGCTGATATTCAGGAAAAATGCAACCTGGATATTCCATTGGATGAAGATACCTTTTGTACAGGAAAATCATTTGAAGTCGCAGTTCAGGCTGTGGGAGCGAGTATAATGGCATCTCATTCGGGTGATTTTGCTTTAATAAGACCTCCGGGGCATCATTCATTTCCGGGCAAGGCAAGCGGATTTTGCCTTTTCAATAATATTGCTATTGCTGTTCAAAATCTTGTAAATGAAGGCAAAAAGGTTGCTATATTAGATATTGACGGGCATTTTGGTGACGGAACATCTAAAATATTTTATAATACTGATAAGGTTTTGTATATGTCAATGCATCAATTTCCTGCTTTTCCGGGTACCGGATATTGGGAAGATATTGGTATTGGGGCAGGAGAGGGCTATAATATAAATATTCCCTTACCTCCTTATAGCGGTGATGATATATTTTTGGATGCATTTAATACTTTTCTACCTGTCATCCGGTGTTTCAATCCAGATGTTGTTGCAGTGTCTGCCGGATTTGATGCCCACAAAAGCGATATGCTTTTGCAATTAAATGTGTCTGTGGATAGTTATTATGAAATAGGAAAGGTTTTGCAAAAGAATTTTGAAAATATATTTGCTGTTTTGGAAGGTGGATACAATCCTGAAGTTCTGGTTAAATGCGTTGAAAATTTTATAGCGGGAATCAATTATGAAGAAAAGAAACATAGTGAAACATTAACCGAATCCGATGTAAAAGTATTTCAGGATTATGAAAATTATTGTAATCATTTGATTGTGAAGTTAAGAACTTATTGGGATTTTTAGATTTTGTAAACAGATACTAAATATAAAAGAAAGAAATTGCATATTAGTAACATTTTATAAGGCGCATTTCATTTTTTCGCATTTTGGTTTAGGTTTTTTATAGGTTGTGGAGCATATTGAGGTATAGGAGGCAGATTTACCCTGGTTTTTTTTAATAGGCTGTATTATTCCCCCGCTGGCGGGGGATTAAGGGGGTGGATTTGAGTTGTTAGGTGTTGGAAGCCTTATCTCAGTTTTCTCAACATTTTTT
Organism: Saprospiraceae bacterium; assembly: GCA_027031145.1. Taxonomy (GTDB): domain Bacteria; phylum Bacteroidota; class Bacteroidia; order Chitinophagales; family Saprospiraceae; genus JADJGA01. Next base: position 1,823 of record JALVEG010000410.1, read on the forward strand.
AATATTATGGATTGTATTCTCCTAAATTTATCCCTTTAGGAAAAGTTTGAGGAAAACTATGGAAAATATGGAAAAATGAAATACACCCTTTTTACAGGGAGTTGGCAATTCTTTGTGTACCTTTGTAAATTTAGACTCTTTGTGTCTGTTTTAATTCATAAATGATGGTTTTAGACACCAAGACACAAAAACACGAAGATTCAAAAAGATAAACAGCTATAATATTTGAAACTCCCAAATTTATTAAGCAACGGGAGTTATATCTTTTAATAAAAAAAATAAATATAAACACATGAAAAAACAATTGGATCCTATTGGTAAATTATTGGGACTGAGATACAAATCTCATCCATGGCATGGAGTGGAGATCGGTCCAAATGCTCCTGATGTTATTACTGTTTTTATCGAAATGGTACCGACAGATACAGTTAAATATGAGGTGGATAAGGAAACAGGTTATCTGACGATAGACAGACCTCAGAAGTTTTCAAGTATTCTGCCTGCTTTATATGGTTTTATCCCTAAAACTTATTGCGGGGATTCTCTTGCGGATATTAGCAGAAAAGCACTTAAAAGAAAAGATATAGTCGGTGACGGGGATCCATTGGATATCTGTATTTTAACGGAAAAAGAGATAACGCACGGAGATATTTTATTGCAGGCAAAACCGATTGGAGGTTTCAGGATGATAGACGGAAATGAAGCAGATGATAAGATAATAGCTGTTCTGAAAAATGATGCGGTTTATGGTGATTATAATGATATTGCAGATGTACCTCATCCTGTACTCGAAAGATTAAAGCATTATTTTTTAACATACAAAGATATGCCGGGGCATATTGAAGAAAGATGTGAAATTACTGATACTTACGATAAAAAAACCGCATTTGAGGTTATCCAAAGCGCAGTTTCAGACTATAAAGAATTTATTAATAAATTGCTTTTTGAATAAAAAGATATATTCATTTTTGTTCTTTGATCCTTTCCACTACGGAAATTGTTGCAGCAGCTACACTTAACGCCGGAGCAAGAAAAAAACCTACTATTGGAACACCGAGCATCAGAGTAAAAGGTATTCCATTACCGAGGGTCAATCCTTTGTTGTATCTGATGAATGCAACTCTTTCTCTTACATTGTAATATCTTTCCAATGCCCAGTCAAAATTTCCATATCCGCCATAAAATGCTTCAATGATAAACGCTACAATTGGTATAAAAGGGCTGAAAAGAGGGAAAAAGCTCAAAATAAAAAGCAAGATCATCCAAATCATTTCTTTATAAACCAATCTTACGGAAATTCCCATCCCTCTCAAAACATCTTTGATCAGTCTTTTTACATTAAATATCGAATATCCTGCTTTTTCTCCTGTTAAATGTTCTTCTATTTTTTCTGAAATAGGCCCCAGAAACGGAACAAAAATGATAAATACAATATATTTATAGAGCATTAAACCAAGTATTGCAGTACTGATTCCACTGATAAATTTTGCTATGCTTATCACATATTCCTTTCCGAATTCAAATGGATAAATACCGATGATAGATGATGAGAAAATATTTATCATGGTAATTGACATAAATATCAAAAATCCTCCGAAAATCAAGCTTAATATTCCGGTTAAAACCACGTATTTCCACAGCTTCAATTTGCTCATCAATGAAAAAGCACGGAAATAATCATTTATTCCTTTTAGTATATCATTAATCATAAAAATATTACGAATTATATAAAAATATATTTTACTTCCATTTCAAAACCCAGGACTCTTTATCTACAGAGTGTCTTAATTCATCCAAAAATTCCCTTAATGGCTTTTTATTGCAATCAAATAAAACTCCTGTTCTGTGGAAACGTCCATATCTCTCGGAATAGGGGCTAAACCCGTCTTTTTTCAGTCTTTTAATCATCCTTCTTGCATTATATTTCCTGATGAAAGAGCCGGTAATGATTATACATGTTTTTTCATATTTTGTCCTCAATTCAGGAGCCATTTTTATTAGTTCTTCTAGTGAGATCTTTTCAGGAATTGTATCTGTTTTTTGATCTGTCTTTTCTGTATTCAAACTGTCTGAACTTTCATTTGAAGGAATCTCCTGCGATTTAATAATCGAATCAGGAACTTCCTTTTCAAATGGAAATGCTTCCGAAGTGTCTTGTGGAATGGTTTTACTTTCATTGCTGTTGGTAGTATCTTTTACCATTACTTTGCCTGTATCAGGATTTAATAAATTGGAGAAGCAATATATCATACATACAATTATAATACTACTTATAGTAAGTATGATAAAAGGAAAAATCCAATTATTATTTGAAGAGACTTTTTTATTATCGTAAACAGGAGCCACAACAGGTGTCTTTGTTTTTTCTATTTCTCTTTTGATAAAAGGCAATGAATAATCAGGATATGATTCCTTTATGATTTCAGATAAAACAGGGGATAATTCAAAATGGAGTTTGTCGTTTTTTCTGGAAAAACTACCCAGATTATCGATTGTCGCAGAACCATAATTAGCAATATTATTTAAAAGCTCCAATGAATATTTTCTGATTTTATCTTCTGATTTTCTTGTCGAAATATTGTATTTTGAAGAAATGAATGATATGAAATTCTCAAAAATATCATTATCATATTTATTATCATAGAATTTCAAATTGAATTCAGGTCCAATAATCTTATTCTTTGCAATATTTCTTTTTGCAGATGTTTTGATCAATTCCAACAGGCCTAAACCGGGTAAATTCAATTTTCTGTAAGTAAAAAGAAAAGATATAATATCATTGGTTAAATCCATGTAAAGATTATTATTAACAATTAGTCACACTATAATATACAGTGTAAATCTATTATTAAGAACAAATACTATTCCAAAATGTATTTTTAAGTCAAAAGCATCCTACCTGAGTAGTTACTTGAAATTATTGTCAGTAAAGTTATACCGTCATAATTTCTTTTTCTTTTGCTTCAAGCAATTCTTTGATCTTATCTTCATATTCATGGAGCATATCATCTACTTCTTTTTCTCTTCTTTTACCTGAATCTTCAGGATATCCTTCTTTTACCTCATTTTTAATGAATTCATATAGCTTGTGCCTTGTGTTTCTCAAACTTATCCTGGCATCTTCACCATACTGTTTGGTTTGTTTTACCAATTGTATTCTTCTTTCTTCTGTCAATGGTGGAACTGTCAGCCTGACAAATTCTCCGTCATTCATGGGAGTAATACCCAAATTTGAAGCAAAAATAGCATGCTCTATGGCTTTCAACTGGGATTTATCCCAAGGCTGTATGGCAATAGTTCGACTGTCAACCAGAGATATATTGGCAACATGCTGCAAAGCAGTTGGTGTTCCATAAGCATCAACTTTAATGTCGGAAAGCATTTCCGGAGAAGCTTTCCCCGCTCTGATATGAGACAATTCATTTTGTAAATGATCAATTGCCTTTTGCATTAATTCTTTTCCTTCTGCTATATAATCTGTCAGATATTTTTCCATAATTAATTATTTTAAATTAAATCTAAAGCCCAAAAATAATAAAAAAAATTAATTTATTATAATTTAATTTCTGCTTGCACGGGAAAGCAGATACAAAAACATCACTAAAGCTGATAATGCTGCTACCACGTATGTCATTGCTGCCCACTTCAAAGCATCTTTAGCTCCCTGATATTCTTTACCTTCAGCAATTCCCGTTGATTTTAGCCATACCAAAGCTCTTTTGCTGGCATCAAATTCCACAGGTAATGTGATAAAACTGAATAATGTGGTTATGCCGAATGCAATAGCAACGACAACTAATAACTGCGGAATTGAACTAAAGAATATAAATGCTGCAAATAACAGATACTGTTGTATTATTGAAGCGAATTTTACCACGGGGACAAGAGTGGATCTGAGTTTTAAAAAAGGATAATGCTTTGCATGCTGAACCGCATGCCCGCATTCATGAGCTGCTACGGCTGCTGAAGCGATATTTCTTCCCATATAAACCTGCTCACTGAGATTCACAGTTCTATTCAATGGATTATAATGGTCAGTAAGCATTCCTTTTGCCATTTGTATTTTTACATCACTCAATCCATAATAGCTAAGCATATTCCTTGCTACTTCCGCTCCGCTCATACCTGCCTGCAATGGAATACGGCTATATTTTTTGAATTTGGATTTAAGCACATTGCTTACGATCATTCCGACAACACTAAAAAGTATTGTTATTATATAAAACAAACTCATATTAGATTTTTTAATTTATTATTTCAAAATTCAAATATCTTTTCAGTACTTCGGGAATTAATATTCCTTCCGGTGTTTGATTATTTTCCAATAAAGCGGCAACAATCCTTGCCAGAGCTAAAGCACTTCCATTAAGTGTATGAGCAAGTCTCGTTTTTCCGTCTTCATCTTTAAATCTCAATTTCAACCTGTTTGCCTGAAAAGATTCAAAATTGGAAACGGAACTAACTTCCAGCCATTTCTTCTGAGCTGCCGAATATACTTCAAAATCATAAGTCAGGGCTGAAGTAAATCCCAGATCTCCACCACATAAACGTAAAATTCTGTATGGTAGTTCCAGTTTCTTCAATAAATTTTCCACATGTTGCACCATTTCATCCAACAATTGATATGATTTGTCAGGATGAGATATTTGAACGATTTCAACTTTGTCAAATTGATGTACTCTGTTAAGCCCTTTGACATCAGAACCGTAAGATCCGGCTTCTCTTCTGAAACAAGGGGTATATCCCGTGATTTTTATAGGAAAATCTTTAACTGAAACTATTTTATCTCTGAACATATTTGTCAATGGTACTTCTGCAGTTGGAATTAAATATAAATTGTCCTTTTCCATGTAGTACATCTGACCTTCTTTGTCCGGCAATTGTCCTGTCCCTCTGGCAGAATCTTCATTTACCATCAAAGGTGGTCTCACTTCTTCATATCCGGCTTTTTCAGCTTCGTCAAGAAAGAAATTTATCAATGCTCTCTTCAATTTGGAACCCTTGCCTCTGAATAACGGGAATCCTGAACCTGTAATAAATGCTCCCAATTCAAAATCTATTATATTGTATTTTTTAGCAAGATCCCAGTGAGGTAAAGCATCATTTCCCATATCAGGCAATTTCTTCTCCCAGTCTTTTACTATTTCATTGTCCTCTTCATTTTTTCCTGCCGGAACGGAATCATGGGGAATATTGGGTATTGTTAGAAGCAATTCCTCAATTTGAGCTTTTATTTTTTTATTTTCTTCATCAAATGATTGCATTTTGGTTTTAGATTCTGCAACTTCGGTTTTAAGTTTATTGGCTTCATCTGCTTTACCCGATTTATAAAGATTTCCAATCTCAGAAGATAATAATTTCACCTTTGATTTCAATTCTTCGCTTTTAATCTGGGTCTCTTTTCTCTTTTTGTCAAGGTCAATAAGGGAAAATAACTTTTCTTTCACTTTATTTTCATCTAATCCTCTTTTTGTTAATGCTTTTGCTATAAGATCCGGGTCTGAAATAATTCTGTTTAGTGTGATCATTTGAGTACTTTAAGTTAAATTTTTTTATAATATTTAAAAATAATTGCAAAGATAGTATTTTATTTAATAAATAAAACGTAATTTTGCAGTCTAAAATAACACATTGATACAATTTGTTTATTTCAATTCGTTAAATTTGTGTTTCTGAATTCCCTTATTTATTAATTAACTTCTCCTGATTTTATTGAGATTTAGAAATACGCGATATAGAAATTTATTAAATTGTTTAATAGAATTAAAAATAGATGTGTAGTTAATTCATGTTATATTTCAAAGAATGTTATATTTTCAAAAATAATAAAATAATTAAATATGTATGATATTTTGCAGTTGAGTGAAATGCTTGTACCTGAATTGAAAGAACTTGCAAAAAGTTTAGGACTTAAAGGTATAAATAAATTGACAAAACAAGATCTGATCTATAAGATTTTGGATCATCAGGCTGTTATGGGCGGTGGGCTTAAAGAAGAAGCTTCTAAAACTGAAGAGGATAAGAAACCTGAAAAACAATCAAAAAAACAATCTAAAAAAGAACCTCAGAAAAAACAAACAACTTCAGGTAGGGGACGTAGAAGAAAAACTGATGATGATGCTCAGGAGAAAAAACAGTCTTCTGAAAAAGAAAATGAGAGAAACGAAAATGAAAATTCAGGTGGAAATGAAGAAAAGAAAGAAAAACAAACTCAAAGAAGAAGACGAAGGGTAACTAAAGTAGTGGAAAAAATTGAACCCGGAGCTAAAAAAGAGAGCGAAAATAATGAACAAGAGGCAAAAGACGTTGATGTTGATGTAGAAAAGATAGAAAAACCTGAAAGAAGAAGACCGGAAAGAAAACAGGATAACAGAAATCAGGATAAAAGGAACAGACAGGAGCAATCTCCACAGAAAGAACAAAAAGAAGAAAGAAACAGAAATTCTGAAGAAAGAAATCAGGATAAAAGAACTCAGGAAAAATCGAAACCCGAACCATTATTTAAACCTGAATTGGATGGTCTTGTGGAAGGTGAAGGAGTTATGGAAATGATGCCGGACGGGTTTGGATTTTTAAGAAGTGCTGATTTCAATTATATTTCATCTCCTGATGATATTTATGTTTCTCCTTCACAGATCAAACTTTTCGGACTTAAAACTGGAGATACTGTCAAAGGAACCATAAGGCCTCCAAAAGAAAATGAGAAATATTTTGCATTACTCAGGGTAAATATGATAAATGGCGTAGATCCGGGAATAATCAGGGAAAGAGTACCTTTTGATTATCTCACACCTTTATTTCCTACTGAAAAGTTTAAATTAACCTATCGAGATGATGGAAAAGATATTGGTAACAGAATGATAGATCTGTTTACTCCTATTGGTAAGGGACAAAGAGGATTGATAGTGGCCCAGCCAAAAACAGGTAAAACATTTTTGCTTAAAGATATAGCAAATGCGATAACCAAAAATCATCCTGAAGTGTATATGATCATCTTGTTGGTGGATGAAAGACCTGAAGAGGTTACGGATATGAAAAGATCGGTTATAGCCGAAGTTGTTGCGTCAAATTTTGACGAACCTGCTAATAATCACGTCAGGGTGGCAAATATGGTTTTGGAAAAAGCCAAAAGACTTGTAGAATCGGGACATGATGTGGTGATCCTGCTTGATTCTATTACCAGACTGGCAAGAGCATACAATACTGTTGCTCCTTCAAGTGGTAAAGTACTGTCGGGTGGGGTAGAAGCAAATGCTTTGCACAAACCTAAGAAGTTTTTTGGTGCTGCAAGAAAAATTGAAGATGGTGGTTCTTTGACGATTCTGGCTACTGCACTTATCGATACCGGCTCCAAAATGGATGAAGTTATT
>JALVEG010000411.1 GCA_027031145.1 Saprospiraceae bacterium
AAAGCAACGACGAACAAAAACTGGATGAATTTATAAAAAGAAAACGAAGGGATTTGGCTTGGGATAAAGATGGCAAACTAGTATTTCTGGCAGAATCCGAGTGGACAATCAAAATAGTAAAAGAAAATTTTCCCGAAATAGAATTTTTTGAAAAAAGTGAATTTTAATTATCTACTAAGGCAGGAGGTTTTTGAAATGAAAAAAACTGAAATGTACCTTTTTTTAAATACATAATGGAAATATTACCAAATTTTGATAACTTTGTAAAAAGTTTAGATTATGGAAAAAAACACTTCTATTGTATTAGGGGATTATTTTGAAAAATTCATTTCAAACGTTTTGGACAGCGGAAAATACAAAACCGTGAGTGAAGTAATTAGAGCGGGTTTAAGATTATTAGAAGAAAGAGAAACCAAAGAAGAGTTACTTTTAAAAGCACTAAAAGAAGGAGAAGAAAGTGGATTTGTTAAGGATTTTAATCCGGAAATTCTATTAAAAGAAATCCACAAAAAACACGGAATTATATGAAGTGTAAAATATCTGAAAAAGCCCATGAAGATTTAATATCAATATGGGAATATACTTTTGAAAACTGGTCATTAATTCAAGCTGACAAATACTATCAGATTATAATTGATAAATTTGATGAAATTTGCAATAAGCCGGATATTGGAAAAAGCTACGAAGCTATAAGAAAAGGATATTGGGGAGCAATAGTTAAATCCCATATTATATTCTACAGATTGAAAAGTAAAAATGAAATAGAAATTATTAGAATTTTACATCAACGAATGGATTTAAAATCCAGACTTAATGAATAATCTCGGTTAATTATACCCTGCTATTTCAAGTAACTCATCTACATATTTTCTTGAATTTGACAATCTCGGAACCTTATTTTGTCCCCCTAGTTTACCCCGGGAATCCATCCATTTATAAAAAGTTCCTTCAGCCAACGGGATAACTTCAAGTTCTTTCAAAGCCAGACTGTTGTATCTTTTAGCTTCATAATCCGAATTTATACTTTGCAACGCCAAATCAAGATCTTTTTTGAAAGAATTGATATCGGCAGGCGGCTTTTTAAATTCAATCAGCCATTGATGTCCTCCTTTATTTCCTTCTTTCATAAAAATAGGACCCACGGTATATTCCTGAACTATAAAATCATGTTTATCCTGTATTTTTACCAGCGCTTTATCTGTATTGGAAACCATCACCTCTTCCCCAAATACATTTATAAAATGCTTTGTCCTGCCTGTAATTTTGATCTTAAAAGGACTCAGAGAAGTAAATTCAATAGTGTCTCCCACTATATATCTCCATAGCCCTGAATTAGTACTGATAAGAATTACATAATTTGTATTTAGTTCAACATCTCTAAGGGAAACAATATCCGGATCTTCACTTCCGTATTGATCAAAAGGTATAAATTCATAATAAATCTGATTATCCAAAAGCAATAACATATCATTATCTTCCGAATTGAATTCATTTTGAGTAGCGAAATATCCTTCAGATGAATTATATACATTTATATAAAGAAAATCGTTTTTGGGTATTAATTCCTGAAATTGCTTTTTATATGGGGCAAAATTAACTCCACCATGCATATACGCTTCAAGATTGGGCCAAACCTCAAGTAAAGTACTTTTGCCTGTTTGTCTCAATATCTCCTTAAAAAGAACCAATAACCACGAAGGAACTCCTCCAAAAATAGCTACGTCTTCTTTTGAAGAAATTTCAGCCATTCTCGGAATCTTTTTGTTCCAGTCGGGCATCAATGCAGTATCTATATCCGGCGTATTAAACGGTCGTCCGATAATAGGCATATTGTGCAACATCAAAGCGGAAATATCTCCAATAATCACTTCCGGATTTTCCTTATAAGTATCAAGACTGCCCCCCATAATAAGATTTTTCAAAGCAAACAATCTTGAATCAGGATGTATTTTATATAGAATTGAAACAGCATCCCATGCACCTTTTATATGACAATATTTAAGATTCTCCATGGTAACAGGGATAAACTTGCTCTTATCTTCAGTGGTACCGGACGACTTGGAATACATATTTACTTTACCCGGCCATAAAATATCACTTTCACCAAGCATCATTCGTTGTATCCAAGGTTTTAAATCATCATATTTGGAAAACGGAACCTGACTGTTAAAATCATTGTAACTTTTAATTTTATCATAGCCGTAATTCTTACCCCATTCTGTATCTTTTGCTGTTGAAACCAAATAATTAAATATGTTATTCTGAGCTTCAAAAGGAAATTCCTCAAATCTTTTTATTTTTTTATACCTGGTTTGCAAGTATTTAGCTATTATTTTATTGAAAATATCCCGCACTTCTTTTAATAATTTATTAAAAAATCTGTTATATATTAT
>JALVEG010000412.1 GCA_027031145.1 Saprospiraceae bacterium
GATTAAATTTATCTCTCAGGTCAAATAACAATTTATGTAATTCAATGGAAGATTCTGAATCCAGATTTCCGGTAGGTTCATCTGCAAGAATAAGATCCGGTTTATTGATCAATGCTCTTGCGACTGCAACGCGTTGTTGCTCTCCTCCCGAAAGCTGATTGGGTTTATGATCAATTCGATTTTCGAGCCCTAAGAGTTTCAGAAGATGCATCCCGTATTCTTTTGCTTCTTTATATGATTTATTGCCTATGAGTGCAGGGATCATAACATTTTCGATAGCATTGAATTCATCCAACAAGTGATGAAACTGAAAAATGAATCCAATTTTCTTATTCCTGAATTCTGACAACTTATTTTTCTTCAACTGATTAATATTCACATTATCAATTATCAATTCACCGGCATCAAATGAATCCAAAGTTCCTAAAATATGGAGCAGGGTACTTTTTCCAGAGCCGGATTTCCCTACAATTGATAATATTGTTCCTTTATCGAGTTCCAGGTCTACACCTTTAAGAACTTTAAGGTTACCAAAACTTTTATGTATATTATTTGCCTGTAAAATCATAAAAAGATTTTAATACATAACGAAAGATTATGTTTAACGGTTAAGATTGAGCATAAAAAACTATAAGAAACAATCATGTTCCCCGGTAACTACTCAGGAAGTGTACTTTTGAAATAAACAAAAAAAAATTTTCAATCAAAATGACTCTAACTGTATAGTTTCCTATCCTATCATCGACTTTAAAACAAAAAACAAGATTATTAAAACGATAAGAGTTATGACAATAGAATAAATGAAAAATTTCTTCTCACTTGCCTTATACTTTTTTTCTCTCATCAATTTTCTTTTAGACTTTCCCATTTTCAGATTTTTTATTAAAATAATAGACTAATGTAAGATTAATTTTAATAAAATAATAGAAAAATTGTGATTTTTTTAAAAGTTTATAGAAAATAAATCCAATAATTTTGAAGACTGGTAATCCCAGCTATAATTGTCTTGCACAAATTTCCTGCCTGCTTTACCTGTTTGTTCGGCAAATTCAGGTTCTTTCAATAGTTTCAATATTGAATCTGCAAATTCTTGTTCAGTATCTGCAATAATTATTTCTTTTTCCGGTTGAGCTCCAATAGCTTCATTAACAGCTGAAGTCGTGACAACCGGCAATTCCATCGACATTGCCTCAAGAATTTTATTTTGCTGGCCTATACCCGTGAAAATAGGAGCAACAAAAATTCTTGATTTATCATAAGCATCCCGTATATCTTCCATCCATCCGGAAACAAAAATATTATTATTTTCCAAAGATTTAACTCTGGAATGTGGTCTTGCACCGGCAAAAATTATTTTAATATCCTTATTTTCTTTTGTAATAAGAGGTAAAATATTTTTCTCGAAATATTCACATGCGATTATATTTGGACGATATCCCATATTTCCCACAAAGCTTATATCATAAATTTTCTTTGTGCCTAAGGGCTGAAAAAAATTCATATCTACACCATTTGGAACGATCTTAAGTTTATCTTTTATTTCTTTCGCAAATGTATTTTTGTCTTGTTCTGATATTATACTATGTTTATCAAAATCGTTGAAAATTTCCGTTTCATATTTTTTCAATCTTTTGTATTCTTCTTTGTATAACATTTGAAATACCAAACTACTATTATCAAGTCTTTTTCTCATTCCCTCTGAAAAGGAATCCATATAATCAATGATTTTAAAATATTTAAATTCTCTCGAATATTCAGCTGTTCTTATCAACTGGTTATAGATAATATCAGGTTTTTCATTTTCAATAATCTCTTTAATTTTTTTCTTATAATTCTTATTGAAAAAATACAATACCTGAAATGGTTTATTGCTGAAAATACCAAATAATAATCTAATGGCAATTTTGAATTTCAACAAGGGGAAAATATATACTTTTGAAACAATTGATTTGATATGTTCAAGATCGCTATCCTTGACTTTAGTATCCGATAAACTCACAAGAACTATTTCGAAATTGTCTGACAACAATCTCAATTGATGATACAATCTCAATTTATCCCCTTTTTCAAGAGGATAAGGAAATCTTGGAGAAATTACTAATATCTTCACATAATGAATTTAAAATCCACAACAAAAATAAAATAAATCAATCAAATAAAGAATTAACGAAGGCTTCTTTATTAAAAACCTGCAATTGTTCCATTCCCTCTCCTACTCCAATGTATTTTATAGGTATCTTAAACATATCCGAAATACCTATTACCACACCACCTTTGGCAGTACCATCAAGTTTTGTCAATGCTAATGCGGTAACATCTGTAGCTTCGGTAAAGTGTCTGGCCTGCTCGATGGCATTTTGGCCTGTTGTTGCATCCAAAACCAATAAAATCTCATGTGGCGCGCCCGGCAATTTCTTTTCGATAGAATTTTTAATTTTCGTCAACTCCTGCATCAGGTGTTTTTTTGTGTGCAATCTCCCTGCTGTATCTATGATCGCAACATCGTAGTTGTTATTCAAAGCATATTGAACAGTTTCATAAGCTACAGCAGCCGGATCAGCTTCCATTCCTTTTTCATACAATGATACACCGGCTCTTTCAGACCATATTTTTAATTGATTCAAAGCTGCTGCTCTGAAAGTATCACCGGCACCCAGAACAACTTTTTTGCCCAATTTTTTATATTGATGTGCAAGTTTACCAATTGTTGTTGTCTTACCTGTTCCATTCACTCCAACTACCAAAAGTACATGAAGTTTTTGCTGCAAAGGAGTACTGAAATCTTCAATATCACCCGTATTATTTTCTGCCAACAGATTTATTATCACATCTTTCAGCATCGAATTAAGTTCAGAAACATTCAAATACTTATCTTTTGCAACTTTTTCTTCAAGTTTGTCTATGATCTTTATTGTAGTATCAAGACCGACATCCGCTTCTATCAGAATTTCTTCCAATTGATCCAAAAAGGATTCATCAACAGTAGATTTCCCTGCAACTGCTTTTGAAATTTTATTAAAAATACCTGATTTGGTTTTTTCCAAGCCTTTATCAAGGTCTTCTTTTTTATTTTTGTTAAAATATTTTGTAAAAAAACTCATATAATTTTAATTCTTTTAATATTCATACATATAAACACAAAAGGCTTTTCCAAAACAGAAAAGCCGTAAAACATTATTATTACAAAAAGACAGAATTATTTTTTAGCAAAAAATTCTTTTACTTCATCCTTGTGAATCATAACTTCCTTGTAAGAATATTTTCCTGTTTCAGGATTCTTAATACTCTTCACTACTTTTACAAAATCTTTGCCACCTGCATTGGCAGCTCTTTGATGAATTCTGGCGTTTTTACTTACTTTTCCCATGATTATTTAATTTCTCTATGAATTGTATATTTTCTTAAAATCGGATTATATTTTTTCAATTCCAATCTTTCAGGTGTATTTTTTCTGTTTTTCTGAGTAACATACCTTGATGTTCCGGGCATACCGCTTGCTTTATGCTCTGTACACTCCAATATAACCTGAATTCTATTTCCTTTAGATTTCTTTGCCATTTTCTAATTATTTAATTTAAAGTTTAATACCGGTGTCCACACCTTTTGCCTCAAGTCTTTTCAAATATTCATATATACCAACTTTATTGATGGTTCTGATAGTACTCGCTGCAATTTTTAATGTTACCCATTTATCCAATTCAGGAATATAAAATTTCTTTTTTTGGATATTAGGAATAAATCTTCTCCTCGTTTTCTTATGCGAGTGCGATACATTATTTCCCGTAATAGGTCTTTTCCCTGTTAATTGATCTATTCTTGCCATTACTTTATTATTTTAATCTTTCAGAACAATGTCCTTTTGTTTTACTCTCCTTCCGAACTTATTATATTTATAGTGACTCCGGAAGGATTCGAACCTTCAACCTCCTGATCCGTAGTCAGGTACTCTATCCAGTTAAGCTACGGAGCCGGCTAATTTTTTTCGAGCTGCAAAGATAATATTTTTTTATTAAAAACAAATTATTTATTTTATTTTTTAATAATTCTTGGGCTAATTCCTATTTTTATGTGCGTCTAATTCCTATTTTGGTGTACCGGCAAGATTTAATTTATCTCTCTTTTTATTTAATCCTTCTGTGGCTGGATGGTATATGATTGAGAATATCCCTGTTTCGCAACCAAATTGCTTTTTGCAATCTATTATATGCAAAATATTGGAATGGAATTGTTATCATAATAGTCCCCATACCTATTAAAGTAAAATTAGTAAATTTATTAAACAATTTCTCATCCCATTGATTTTTTGAAAGTAATTTAATCGCATTGTATTCACCATACACAGCCAACCCTAATCCTATTAAATTACCTGCTAAAATAATTTTTTTATTAATTTTATATTTCTTATATTCCTTGTAAGCAGTTCTACTTATTTTCATTTCGTTATCCAATTTATCATTAAAAATCCTTATTGGATAAGATTTACCGTTTTTGATATATTTTTGTCCCCAAAAACCCATTCTTAAGTAAATAGCTTCTTTCTCATAATTTTTCTTAATTGTATTTTGGGAATTAATATAGGTAATGCTAAAAATAAGAAAATATACTATTAACCAGAGTTGTAATTTTTGCATAATATACTTATTTTATTTTATATTTAAACGGGATAAATTGAATAATATTTTAACCCGAATTTCCGGATTTTGCTAAAAACTAACTGTATTGTAAAGTTAAAAGCCTTGTGAGATAGAATATTACTTCGACTATTATTGATTTCTTGAGCAGAATGCTGATTAAGTCCTGTTTATCATAGCAATTCCAAAACTTTTTCCTTAGGACGTCCTATTACCGCTTTGTCTTCTTTTATAATAACAGGTCTTTCTATCAATTTTGGATTTTCTGTCATTATTTTAATCCATTCATCATCACTAAATTCTTTTCCTTTAAAATTTTCTTTAAATATTTTTTCGTTTTTTCTTATTAAATCATAAGGTTTGATACCCAATTTTCTTACTACTTCCTTTAATTCTTCAAAAGTAGGAGGTGTTTTCAAATAAAAAAATAATTCAGGTTCTATCCCTTTTTCTTTTAAAAATTCCAGAGTTTCCCTACTTTTACGACATCTTGGATTATGATAATATAAAAAACGCATAAATATTTATTTAAAATGATTTGGAAATACAAATTCGATGTTGACAGTATGAATAACATTTCAGTCAATACAATGGTTCAAAATCTTGGCATTAAATTTACCGAAATTGGTGATGATTACATTATTGCGACAATGCCTGTCGACCACAGAACAGTTCAACCAATGAGAATTCTTCACGGTGGTGCTTCTGTTGCTCTTGCAGAAACATTGGGAAGCGTTGCCTCTTATGCATGTATTAATGGTAACAAATACAATACTGTTGGTGTTGAAATCAATGCAAATCACCTCAAAGCGATACCGGAAGGTTCAGGCATAGTAACAGGAAAAGTCACACCGATAAAAATTGGGAGGAAATTGCATATTTGGAATATCGACATTAGTGATGATAAAGGCAATTTGGTATGTGTCTCAAGATTGACAACTATGGTTGTCGAAAAGTAGAAATATTGGAACTTTTTGTATTTATTAAACGTTACTAAAATAAACAGATTTTTATGAAACATCAAAAAAAAGATATAGTTCAAACTAAAAATCCAAGAACAGGCAGATATGTTAAAATTGATAGAGCAAGAGGTAGAATCATTGATATAAAAAAATCCATAGGTCCTTATAAAGGGATTCCTGTTCTAAGAAAAAGGACATCATGATAGTATATTCTCCAATCAATGGTGAAGTTCTTACAAATACTTTCAAGTACTATCCTAAATCTGCATTTGTAATGACACAATTGGGATTACCGGAATCCTCTATTTTAATTCAAATCAGAAAAGATTTATCCCTTGAATTGGAAAAATTCAAATTTAATGAAATTGATGCATCATCGGTAGTAACAGGATATGATTTTTTAGATAAAATTTGGAAAATCATTCTTGGGGTACCATTAGGTATAGCAATATTGACCAAAGGTATGCCTGAAAAAACAATTGCAAATATATTTTATTAACTTAGTATTATGGATGCCCTGGGGAAAGAAACAATAATAATAAAATCTAAAGATTATAAAATTCCTTCTGATTTTAAAAGAACTGAATACATCAATTATGATAGTGATTTCCATGTTAGTTTTGAAAAGTTTTTTAATAACTTAAAAGAAAGAGAAGAACACTATTGGTTAGTGGGTGATTTAATTAATGCCGACCCCGTTTTAGCAATTGATTATATAAAAAGAGCTTTTTTATTAAATCCAAATCAAAAATATATTAAAGAAGCAAATAGAATATTTGAAAATAATTTTAATAAAATTGATGACCAATCAAAAATACATATAAAAGGCTTTCTAAAAACATTTTCTTATTATAGTGATTAATACTTCTTCTATATTCACTTAGCTCTAGTGCTCTGCGTATAAAATAACTACCCATATAACCTCGCTCTTTTCCTCTGGCTCTTCGTTGCTCAAACAGTCATTATGCTACGGCATAACTCCTGTTCGAGCTCCTCGATTCAAAGAAAAATAGCTTCAGTTGCTAAGGGTATTTATTTCTTACGCAGAGCACTAGTATTTACTTAACACTTTTTATTCCATTATTATTAAAATTTTGACATGAGCAGGATCAAGAAATCTAATGCTTTATAAATCTTTTCAAACCAGGATTCGCCCCATTTTTATCAGTCAGCTTCAGTGTGTAAAACCCGGTCGGTAGATTCTTTATATCAAGTCTATTATCTTCTGTTGAAATATTTTTTATTAAAACTATATCTCCGTTCATATTATAAACAATTGCATTAAGATTATCAAATTCTTTAGTTGAAGATATAATTAAATAGTCACTGGCAGGGTTTGGAAATAATCTGACTGTATAAGCCGGGATAAAATCCAAACCTGTTTCTTCAGGACATAATACATAATCATGAAAATCTTTTAATGTTGTCCTTATCATACTATCAAGCCATGGAGAACCGTCTTTCAGGAAATCACCATGTCCCCCACCCTCTACACTGATAAAAGAACTATGAATATCTTCTTCCAATGCTCTTTGATGAACCAAACTACTTCCAAATAATTTAAAAACTGGAATTCCCAAAAGTTTTATATATCCCTCTCCATAAGGCACCACATCATCTTCCGTACCGTGGATCCCTACATGTAAGGGTTCTCCTTTATCTATATAATCCAAATCTATGATAGCCCCCAACATATTAGCAACTCCCGAAACGTTATAATCGTAATTCTCAGTATAATCAAAATAAGAATCCCCCTGATACCAACCATTATCTTCCAAAACAGGTTTCATCCAATCTTTCACATCCGTGCTATCCTTTTCGTTGAAATAAGTAGTCAGTAATGCTGTTATAGAACCTGAAGAAGCTCCGCCAACAAAAATATGTTCCGGATTTATTCTCCATCTGTTCTCATTGGCAGCATCCCATTTTAGATATTTTATCGCCGCTATCATATCAGCTCTGGCTTTTAGACCTTCATCTAAAATAACTGTCGAGTCAGGAAATTTAAGCGCATCAAAAAGCCTGTAATCTATTGTAGCACAAACATAACCTCGCGAACTGAACATTTTGCATATAGGTTCCACATCGGCTCTTTCTCCTCTGATATAAGCTCCGCCAAATGCCAAAACGACAGCTGGTCTATACGAAGAAGTATCCTCTTCCGGAATATAAATATCCATAAATAATTTTTGAAATTTTCCACCGATAGTATAATTCTCCCCAAATTGTATGGAATCACTAAATACCGGAGTATATATACTATCCTGATAATTATTATCTGAGCAATTTATCCATTGACCATAAAAATAATAAGGCAGAAATACAAAAACAATCATTAAAAATGTAAATATTTTTTTCATAATACTATATCACAAAAATGTTGTAAATATTGTGTCTCTAAAACTCCTTTCAATAAATCCTTGAAATATCTGTGCGAATCCAGTTTTTGGTAATTCAAGTAATCTTCTTCTTTCAACCAAAACTCAACAAGCCAATACTTTTTATTTTCATTTTTGTCTCTAAACAAATGATAATGATCCAACCCGGCCGGTACGGCATTCATTTTTTGCTCCAGTTTGATCATTTCAACAAATGTTTTCTCTTCATTATCCAATATCAAATATTCATTAATTTTTACAAACATACTTTTATATTTAAAGATTTGGTAACTACTCAAAATTCAACTTCCAAATTTAACATAATTCTTTAAAAAATATAATAATATTCATAATTAAATTGTTTAAATGTTACAAAAAAGTATCTACTCAGGCAGGGTATTACTAAAAAGTAAAAAAAGAGACGGTTTTAATAAGACTGTACGATTGGACTTTCAAATTTATTTAAAAGAAAACCAGCGAATATGTCAAATAAATTTGACATTCCAAATACTGAGTTTCAAAAGAAACGGAAAGTAAAAAAAGAATAACTGTATTAGAGAATAAAAACAAACACATGAAATCAATTTTATTCGGAAGGCATGCAAAATCCTCATGGGATGATTTTTCCGTCAAAGATCATGACAGAACATTGAATAAAAGAGGATTTAAAGACGCTAAAATAATGGGAGAAGAATTATCAAAAATGAAAAACATACCTGATTTGATAATCACCAGTTCTGCAAAGAGAGCAAAGCTTACTGCTGAAATATATACAGATTTTTTAAAAAACATAAGACTTGAAACAGATAAAAATCTTTATTTGGCTCCTTCTTATTTGTTTATAAAAACCGCAAACAAACTGGATGAAAAATATAACTCCGTATTAATGATAGCTCATAATCCGGGGATAACGGAAATTGCAAATGAGTTTTCTGACAGTTTTATAGGCAATATACCTACTTCGGGAATATTTAAAGTTGATTTCGATGTTGATAAATGGAATGAAATTAGCACTTATAACGGAAAAATAGATTTTTTAATATTTCCAAAAATGTTCAAGAAATGAAACGAACAAAGATTTTCTATATTTTCTTTTTATTTTCCATGGTATTTTTATCATCTTGTGGAAATAAAAAAGTAGATCTCACTATTCCTGAAGACAAATTGATAAAGATATTCTTTGATCT
>JALVEG010000413.1 GCA_027031145.1 Saprospiraceae bacterium
ACATATACTGAAAAAGTACCGGAATTACTCAATTGAACCTGAGGTATCACAAAATATGATTTTTTTGTTTTATATTCACCTGATCCCGGAGTGATTACCCAATGGAAAATAGCATCATCATCATAATTTGCATTTTTTATTATCAACTTTAATGAATCCCCCTGACAAACAACATTATCTCCTTCAAGAACAGGAGTTTCGGGTATCTTATTTGAATATATCTCTGATATCAAAGTATCTGAAAAACAAAATCCATCGGATATCACCAGATAATAGACTCCATTTCCTGAAGTATCAAAACCACAGATTTCGGGAATACTATCATAGGAAACAAAACCATTTGGTCCATACCATTGATAGTCAAAATCAACATCGTTGGGAAAAACCGAAGGATAAAAACTTACACATTCCTGTCCGCTTACGCATCCGGGTGCATTATTGCTAATCGCTGTTATCCGGGGACGTTCCTTAACTTCAACATAAGTATTTGAGTAATATGTGCATCCTGATGAAGTAGTGACAGTTAATTGATACTCTCCGCTTTTATTTCCTGAAACAACAGGATTTTGTTCACTTGATTCAAATCCATCCGGTCCTGTCCAATGGTATACGGCATTTAATATAGGAGGAGCAAATAAAGTAAATTTTTCTCCATTGCATACAGGCCCGTCATTGGCCGCATCAACATCATATTCCTCTTCTATTTCAATCAAAGAAACCTCAGAAGTATCCGAATAACAATTTCCACTTTGTACAATCACCGACCATTTTCCTTCATACTCAATTTGAGCATCAGGAATTATAAGTGAATTAGAATTTTGTGTGATATACAAGTCATTATTCAAAAACCAAAGATAATTATCCCCATTGGTAATATTATTTACCGTCAAGACAATCGTCTCTCCTTCACAAAAAATACTATCGTTATCTATCAATGGTGTAACCGGCTTATCAAACACGACAAGTTCCATTTTTGCAGTATCGCTACAAACATCATTGGTAACTGCCAGATAATAAGTTCCCTGATCTAAAGGTGTAATATAATCAACAGAAGGCGGATTGATAAGATCCGAATCAAATCCATTTGGACCCCACCAATGATAGCTGTATCCTTGTCCGTTTGATTGAGTTTCAAGGCTAAAACTTTCACCTTCGCATAAGCTGACAAAATTGTTTTCTATCACTGCCACCGGTTGCTTTAAGACCTGAACAATTTTTGAGACGGAAGCCAAAGACACGCAATTATTGCTTTTCACCAAAACATAATAATAATGATCGCCAATCTGAGGAGTAATCATTAAATGCGGAATACTTGTAGAGTCAATTATATTTCCGGCAGGATAAAATCCTTCAAACCAATAATATTTAACTTCACTCGAATAACTATTTGTTTCTATTAAAACATCATCCCCTTCACAGACCTTATCCTTTGCTATAATTAATTCAGGCTGACTCAAATCTTCTACAACTACCTCAACTGAACCTGAAGTTTGACAACCGTTTAATCCCGTTACAGTCAATGTATAAGTCCCTGAATAAGTGGCATCGGCATTTGGTCTAATTGGATTTTCAAGATTTGACATAAAATTTTGTGGGCCTGTCCAATTTATTGTCCATGTATTCGGAGGTGCATCAGGCAGATTTGCAAATAATTTTAAAGAATCGTTTTTGCAAACACCGGATGAAAAAGTCGGATGCAAAACCTCCACTTCAATTTTGATATTCATTGTACATGAATCTATTAATCCGGCCTTGTCTTTTACAAATAATGTGATATCCTGATTTGTTCCGGAATAAGAGCAATCAAAACTATTGGGAACAACCTCCATAGTATCAATCTCACAATTATCATAAGACTGCGAACCTACTTCCATTGGATTGATAATAGTACTATCCAATCCGTTAGCATTTACAAAAAGTACATAATAATCATTACATATTGCTTTGGGTGATTGAGAATCCCGCACATTCACATTAAAACTACAAGTATCTTTATTACCGGATCCATCATCGATAATATAGAATACTTCAGATTGTCCTCCATTAAATGAAATCTGCGGAGGTATGGGACTATTGCCAAAATTTGTCTCTTCTATTAAAGTATTACCTGAAACAAAATAGGATAAATCTATTTCATCATAATCCAAAGTCATAAACATCTTACTAATTCCATCGTTTTGCCCATCTTCAGTTACAGTTGTATCACAAGGATTTATACTATTTGTAACAGATACCGGACGAGCGGTAAACGTCACTACACCATCTTTAAACCATTTATTGAATTTTGCGCTGTCCAATGCTATTACCGTAAAAGCAGGAGTTGAACAATCACCGGCGATTGTATTATCATTTGCATTGGATGTATTGCCCAAAATCTCCCCGTCTTCACTTAATATTTCAAAATATTCATCAGGTTCATCAACATCTCCATTGATCTTGATTTTCAGTTTAGGTTTAAATAATAAGTTTTGATTTGATAAATTTTCAAAATTAAAAATTTTACTATTTGCAGTAAATTCATTAAAATCGGAATTAAAACTGAAATTGATTAAAGCATCTTCAGGATTCAATGGAACTGTTATATCTTTTCTGAATGTATTGATACAATTGTCGTCATAACCAAAATCCATTGGTAACGGATAAATAACAACACAAGAATCCAGTGGCAAATCTACGGAAAAATCCGGTGGACAAGTCAAATCAGGCTTTTGTTCATCAGGTATTAAAATGGAAGCAGTACAAGAAGATATATTGTTTCCGCAATCATTTACAAAATACTGAACATTATGAATTCCTGAACTTAGATCAGTTATATATGAATCGTCAGTTCCTAATGAAATCAAACCACCATTATCAATAATGAGGGAATTATGAATTTGATTAGGATTTTCTCTTTTAAAAACCAAATTTACATGAACAGAAGTTTCACCGCAAATATCATTTATTGCCAACTGTGGAATATTTGATGACAAATTGGGCTGTAATGTTAAAGTCAGGTATCCGTCTGATATCCAGCTTTTAAAATTATCAAATGATATTTTACCGGCAATATCCATTTCCAGATCTTCGCATTGATTTTCCGTATTTCCCGTAGTATCTATAATCTCACCGTTTTCACCCAATATTAAAAAATATTCATTTGTATCATCCGCATCCAGTGTTTTAAATAATAATTTCAACTCCGTTAACTCTAATGGGTTTAATTCATCAGAATTGAAAGGACCTATATCCAATACTACAGGATGTACAGGAGCAGTTCGACTTCCGGCTGTATCTGATTCTATTCTTTTTTTAATATGTTTTACTGTTTCAATTTCTTTTCCTGCGCAATTATCTACTGCGTCAGGCATTTGAAGAACGACAGTTGCTTCGCATTCATTTTCAGGCAATATGATCACCGTATCTTTTGGACACCCTGTAATTTCAGGAGAAGTAACATCTACTATTGCAAATCTTCTGGTAAAATTCAAAGTATTAAAACAGCGGTCGTAGAAAACAAAATCCACATCTTTATAATACAATATAGTATCATTATCACATTGCAAAGTATCTTTCATATCAAAATAAACAGCTTCTCCGGGAAACGTTGAAATCTGTCCCGGGGTATAAGAACCGGGTTTAGCTGCAAAAGAATATACTTTATTGCAATTGTCAGTGACAGATGCATTTCCCATATCCGATATCCATTGATCGAAAGCTTCCGAAAACGATACATTATCATCACAACTTAATGTAATATCGGTAGGCTCCTGCATAACTACCGGAAAGATGGTATCAATAACCGTTATTGTTTGGATTTTGCTTGCTATATTACCACAAGCGTCTTCAAGTGTCCATGTTCTGAAAATTTTGTACTGACAACCTGAACCTTGTTTTTGATCGTGATATTGAATTTCAGGATTTTGATAGCAATTATCAACAACATTTTGCGGTTCACCGGTAATTTCCAGACTTTCAGTCTCATTGCACCCTACAGTAATATCTCCGGGAACATCAAATTCAGGCATTATATTATCTCTGATTGTGATAGTTCTGGAATGTTGAATCAAATTTCCACATCCGTCATCTGCCTCCCAACTTTGAACAATAGAATAATTGTAATAATTGCAAGAATCTTCATTTTCACCCTGACTGCTTACTTCACTAAACAAAACTTCGAGGTTGCCCTTACAAGCATCATATGCGGAAACGTTTGGATAAGGGATTTCAGAGGAACAATCCAAGGTAGTATCCTGCGGTTCAAAATTAAACACGGGAATCGATTCATCATGAGAATTGAATGTTGTATAAAATGTATACTTATTTCCACATTCATCCTCTGCTATAAAATTCACATTCACACTGTATTCGCAATAATCCCTTGCCTGCAACGAATAAGGTTTATCTCCTACCAAATCTATCCCATTGTTTCCATGATTATCCTGCCATAAAATTCTCCAAATAATATCCTCAGTTGAAGTACAATTATCCAAAACTTCAGCACCTCCCTTATTATCAAGCCATGCTTCAAGCAAAGAATCAGATTGCTCATTGCAAACAATATCCAAAGGTGAGGGATTGGAAACTTTAACCGGTTTAATATTATCAAAAGTAAAGAATTTAGCATCTAAGGTATCCGATGATGCATTACCATATTGATCTGAAGCTGAAAACAGAACAGTAACCGAACGCGTATTTCCGCAGTAGTCATTTACAGACTGATTAAACTCTGTTTCTGTTTCCTGCAAAGTTTTATCTGCCCAATAAATCACTTCATTGCAATTGTCTTCAGCCACCATTCCCGCATGATCATTGTACCAATCATGCAATTTTTGTATTATTGTATCTTCGGGAGTACTGCAAGTATATGATTCATCAACCGGTAATACTGTAATTAAGGGTTCTAATGTATCTACAAAATCAATATCAAATGAAAAGAAATCTGCATTGCCCTGATCATCTGTCGCCCGGTATGTTACTGTAACTACAATTCCCGCTTCTATTACCTCATTCATCTGATAATCATCGCTGATGCTATAGATGTAGAAGGAATCTATATTAGCTCCGATTGTTGAGGTAACGGTTGGAGTATTGGGGTGTCCCCAGTTCAATACTGATTCACAATTTGCATCAACATACAATGTGTCAGGCCCGTTGTATTCAAATTGAAATTGTGCTGAAACCGAATACGATAAGGATCCAATGAAAAAAACAATCAGTAAAATTCTATTTATCATCTGTAAAAATTATATTTAAAATAAAAACGCCGCTTTTCTTAATATTGTGTTGTGTCAAATAAATTTGACACTCCAATTCACTCTCTTTATAATACCGTTTGTACTACTTTTGTGTCAAATAAATTTGACACTCCGATTCACTCTCCTTCTTTTGAATTAAAACATTGCATTCTAAGTTTGCAAACTTTACTTAACGATACTTTCAAACCTGTCAAACGCTGCATCAAACCGTAATAAAACCTTATTTTTGCCTAAAATTTCCATTGTATCAAACAAATCAGGTCCTTTTGTCGTACCGGTAACAGCAACCCGGAGCAAAGGAAATATATTTCCAAAACTCAGATTATTGTCTTCAATATATCCTTTAATTATATTTTCAATTTCTTTTTTAATGAAATTTTCAAGATTTGCCAATTTACCCTTCAATTCAATTACATGATCTTTATTAGGACTTTTCCACTTTTTCCGTACTATTTTCTCATCATAATCAAAATCATCGGTAAAGAAGAACTTTCCTTTTTCGATAATTTCAGGCAAAAGTTCAATTCGTGGTTTCATCAAACCTGCAATTTTAACCAGATCTTCCTCAACAAAATTAAACCCTTCTTTTTCGATCCATGGTTTAATTAATTCTGCAAACTCCTCATCAGATTTCTTTAGCAAATATTGTTGATTAAACCATTTTGCTTTATCAATATTGAATCTGGCACCTGATTTTACTATCTTATCAAGGGAAAATGATTTAATTAATTCTTCCAATTCAAACATCTCTTCATCATTACCGGGATTCCATCCGAGAAGTGCCAGGAAATTGATGGTAGCTTCAGGTAAAAACCCAAATTCTTTAAAACCAATAAAGTTATCTTCAGGATTATCGCTTTCCCAACTTAGCGGAAATACAGGAAAACCGAATTTAGCACCATCCCGTTTGCTCAATTTCCCCTTTCCCACAGGTTTCAACAACAAAGGTAAATGTGCAAACCGAGGCATTGAATCTTCCCAACACAAATATCTGTAAAGCAATACATGATGAGCAGTACTGGACAACCATTCTTCACCTCGTATAACATG
This sequence comes from Saprospiraceae bacterium, assembly GCA_027031145.1. Taxonomy (GTDB): domain Bacteria; phylum Bacteroidota; class Bacteroidia; order Chitinophagales; family Saprospiraceae; genus JADJGA01. The sequence continues at coordinate 6,288 of JALVEG010000413.1, forward strand.
GGTTATTTTCATAAAATAATCATCTACGATATTAGCCAAATGATATGTAGGCAACCCGTCAGCTTTAAGTATTACTTTATCGTCAAGCTCATTGCTGTTGAAACTCACATTGCCTCTCACAATATCATCAAAAACAATAGTTTCATTCTCAGGTACTTTTAATCTTACAACAAAAGGAACTCCTTCTTTTATCATTTGCAATGCCTTTTCTTTGCCAAGCACCAAACTATTGTTCATAGACATCCTTGTAGAATGATCATACTTTGGAGAATGCACTCCGGCAGCAGTCATTTTTTTTCTCCATTTGTCAAGTTCGTCCGGAGTATCAAATGCATAATAAGCATAGCCCATATCTACCAATTTTTTAGCATATTGACCGTAAAGTTCTTTTCTTTCACTTTGGCGATAAGGCCCGTATTCTCCACCCTGATCAGGACCTTCCTCCGGATTAAGACCTAACCATGCTAATGATTTTTTTATATATTCTTCAGCACCGGGAACATATCTTGTCTGATCCGTATCTTCAATTCTCAATATAAAAGTTCCATTATTTTTCTTTGCAAAAAGATAATTGTACAATGCTGTTCTAACTCCTCCGATATGCAATGGCCCCGTAGGACTCGGAGCAAATCTCACTCTTATTTTATTCATATAGTTATTTTTTGAATATTTAATATTTAAATTTGTAATTAATTATTAACAAAGATAGTAAATAACAAAAAATAATCGAATATTCTTAAAAATTAAATTATCATAATATATTCATACAGGCATACTTTTGAAATGAAATGCACTTAAACACAGTATTCGCATATTAATAATTTCATAACTCATCACTTTCCTCATCCCTATACTCACCCCAATTTAAATCACAATCACAACAAATTGGCGCTACTTTCTCCCCTTCACCTTTTTGGTTTGGCTTTTCCATATTAAAATATTTTATACCGAAAACAAGCGAAACCGGATATTTACTCAAATAAATTATTTTCTGCTAAAGGTCATCTTGATCATGTCTTTCACAGATAATTTTTTACCATACATGAGAATACCGGATCTGTAGATTTTTGCGCTAATCCAAATAAACAAAATACAAGTCAATATCAATAATATCAAAGATAAGATAACCTGCCATAAAGGAGGATCAAACGGCAATCTTGCCGGCATAACTATTGGTGAAAACAATGGAAATATTGATCCGAAAACAGCCAGTTGACTATCCGGATTTTCTATACTGTTAAACATTATTATCATAGCAAAAATAACCGGAACAGTAATAGGCCATATCAGACTTTGGCTTTCACCCTGATCGTCTCCTATCGCCGTACCTACCGCAGCAAATAATGATGAATACATAAAGTAACCTCCAAGGAAAAATAATATAAATGAAGGCAATATCAAAGCCCAATTCAATGAGAAAAATTCATGAATGATCATATTTATGGGAAATTGTTTCAGATCCTCGGGATTGATCTGGGATTCCATTCCCATCATACCGCCATTTTGGGGAACCTGACCGAAAAACATACTTGCCAGAGATAAAATAACCGGAATAAAAATAATCCAGATAAAAAGCTGAGTCAAACCAACCGCCCCTACCCCAATGACCTTGCCAAGCATCAGTTGAAAAGGTTTTACAGATGAAATTATAATCTCCACAATTCTGTTGATCTTCTCTTCCATAACGCTTCGCATCACCTGGGTACCAAAAATAAATATTACCATATAAAGCAAAAAGCCCATAACAAAAGCCAATGCTGTAGAAATTATCAATGATATTTTTCCGGTTTTATCTCCTCCGTTACCAACAGCTTCAGCATTTTCCAGGCTTACATCAACATAAAGTTGATCCAGAATTTGTCGATCCAGATTGGATTTTTCAATTTTATATTCTTTAAATGATTTCCCTATATCATTTTCAATTTTACCAAGGGTTGCCAGTCCGGGTTTTTTAGGAGAGTAGTATTTGACTTTCAATTTTTCAGAATTATCATTATAAACAGGTATGTAAGTCAACAGGTCATATCCCTGATTTTGATAGGTTTTTTCCAATTCTTCAATTGGTTGATCGGCAAAAGTATATATGTTCCCTTTATTTTGTTTATAATATTTTTTAAAAATTCCGGAGTCATCTTTAACCAATATTTTTTTTGTTGAATTCTTTACCATATAAGCAGATAAAAATCCCATTCCAAAAGTTATTGTAGCAAATGCCAGGGGCGCTAATATGGTAATGATAAGAAATGATTTTTTCCTTACTCTTACCAGATATTCCCTTTTTATAATTAACCAAAGTTTATTCATTGTCAAATATTTATTCTGTTACCAATTTAATAAAAATATCATTCAGCGAAGGCAATACTTCTGTAAATGATTTAATATTAATATTTTTATCAATAAAAAATTTTAACAGATTGTTAGATATTGTTTCTCCTCCTGATTTAAAAACAAGCTCTTTACCATCAAAACTTACAATATCCAAATCTTCCAATTGATCTTTATCCACATTATCATAAAACTCAACTTTGTATTTGAATTCCTTAAAATCTTCTTTGATCTTTTCCACTTTTCCATCCAGGATGACTTTGCCTTCATTGATCAAAACAATATCTTCGCAAATTTCTTCTACCTGTTCCATTCTGTGTGTTGAAAATATTATTGTTGCCCCATTCTCCCTGAGTCTAAGTATTTCTTTTCTTATCAATTCGGTATTTACGGGATCCAAACCTGTGAATGGTTCATCAAGTATAATCAATTTTGGATTGTGAGCAACAGTAGAAATAAATTGCACTTTTTGTTGCATACCTTTTGACAACTCCTCTATCTTTTTATTCCACCAGTCTTTCATCTCAAATTTTTTCATCCAGTTT
>JALVEG010000414.1 GCA_027031145.1 Saprospiraceae bacterium
GTTGCCACATCCCCCTGTCATTTTTCTGTAACGCAGTGGAAGAAAAATTACAAGGGGGAGCGTAGAGCATTCGCGGGATGCCAGAGGGGGTTGCTGTGCCAGAAACCTAAATATGTTCCATAAACCTCGAGGCTGTCTAAAAAGTCCCACAAAATGATTTTCAATGATTTATTTGCCCCAACCCCTAAAGGGTAAATCATTGAAAATCAGCCACATTTAGGTTGCCGAGCTTATCGAGATATTGGGATGGAGAGAAGGTTGATTTTCAAAAAATAATCTTTTTAGACAGCCTCAGTCGTGCTGGTGTTTTGTTTGTTGAGTGATTAATGAACGCTAATGGAGGATTTTTGTTGATAATTCTAAAAAACACACGTCCTGATGGATGGGAGATTGCTTCGCATCCGCTCGCAAATTCGTAGCAATTTTAAACGATGCAAGTATTATAGAAGCAAGATTTTGCGAGCGGAAGCGTGGCAAACTTGTCTCGCTTTGGAAAAAATTGGAGTGCCAAATTTATTTGGCACATGTTTAAAAACAACTTACAGCCTTGATTTTTTTGTTTCGTTTTGGAATTTATACTGAGCTTGCCGAAGTATCAAGGAAAAAATGAAAAGACTATTCCTAATAACAAATACAAGATTATTTCAAAAAAATTTATATATCATTCTGAAATTAATTTATTAAAATCTCAACAAATAACTCTTTTAGTTCTTCTATCTTCATCGGGATGATCTTTGCTTTACCTATTTGTTCAAGAGCAATAAAATCGATATTATCCCCGTGTTTCTTTTTGTCTTTATACATTGTTTCCATTATTTTATTTGTGGGAAGTTCAAAATTTACCGGCAACCCTGTTTTAACAAGAGTAGTTTTTATCGTTTCTACATCTTTGGAGGACAAAAATCCCAATTTGTGAGAGATCTTTGCTGCGATCACCATACCGGTACTGACAGCAAAACCGTGTTTCATTCCCGATAATTTTTCTATGGCATGGCCAAAAGTATGTCCGAAATTAAGTTTTTTTCTTTCTCCGGATTCTCTTTCATCCCTGTTGACAATATCGACTTTTATCTTGGTTTGGCTACACAGAAATGAAGAAATTTCTTTTCCTTTTTTATCTAAAAATGATCCGGTATTTTCTGCGTAATGTTCAAAGCCTTTTTTATCGGCTATCAGCAGGTGTTTTATCGCTTCTGCCATTCCGTTGATATATTCATCGTCCGGAAGTGTATTGAGAAAATAACTGTCTATCAACACAAATTCAGGTTGATTTATATTACCGATCATATTTTTATACATCCGGTGATTTACACCGTTTTTGCCACCGATAGATGCATCCACCATTGCCAATAAAGAAGTAGGGATAAAACCGAATTTAATACCTCTCATATAAGTCGAAGCAGCAAATCCAGCTATATCGGTAACAACTCCTCCACCAAACCCTATTATAAATGATCTTCTGTCAGCACCCATTTCTATCAGTTTGTCATAGATCATATCCATCGTGGTGAGATTTTTATTTTTTTCACCGTTTTCCACCATAATGGTCTTTTTATCAGCTAAAAATTCACTGTAAATTTCAGCTAAATTGTCATCAGTGATATAAATAGCATCACCGGGTATAGCTAATTTATCTGCCAATTCGGTATGATCACCAATGGATATTATAGAGTTTCTGATTTTTCCTTTTACGGTATGGGTGCACATTGATTTTTTTTTCAAAGATACAATTTAAAATAAAAAATTGTAATATGCGGAGAATAATTAGTATATTTGCCGCAAATATTGCGGAGAATAATGGTGAAAAATATATATATTTATCAGCAAAAAGATTGGCCAAACTTCACTTGGAGAATTGAAGAACTGTCTGATTTATTAGCAGATGTTCGAAATAAACAAGGAAGATTGCTTGGGAAAATGGAAGCATTAGGTTTTAATTTGCAAAATGAAGCTTTTCTGGAAACATTAACGGCAGATGTTTTAAAAACAAATGAGATTGAGGGAATTATCTTAAACAAAGAAGAAGTTCGCTCATCTGTAGCAAGAAGATTGGGAATTGATATTGGCGGATTACCAGCCATAAACAGAGATATTGAAGGCATAGTGGATATGATGTTAGATGCTACTAACAATTTTAATAAACCATTGACAAAAGAAAGATTATTTGACTGGCATTATGCTATGTTTCCAATGGGACGAAATGGAATGTATAAGATCATTACCGGGAATTGGCGCGATGACTCAGCAGGTCCTATGCAGGTAGTGTCAGGAGTAATGGGCAAAGAAAAAGTTCATTATCTGGCACCCCCCGCAAAAATAATTGACAAAGAAATGAAAGTTTTTTTAGACTGGCTCAATAGCAAAAGCAATATTGATCCGGTGATAAAAGCCGGTATTTCTCATTTATGGTTTGTTACCCTGCATCCTTTTGAAGATGGAAACGGAAGAATTGCAAGAGCTGTAACAGATATGTTGCTCGCTCGTTCAGATGGTTTCCCTCAAAGATTTTACAGTATGTCATCCCAAATACAAAAGAAAAGAAAATCTTATTACGAGATACTTGAAAAGACACAAAAAGGAAAGCTTGAAATAACAGAATGGATTATGTGGTTTTTAAATACATTTTCAGAAGCGATTATAAATTCTGAAAATACCCTTGCTTTGGTTACCAGAAAACATCGCTTTTGGAATACTCACGGGATAAAAATTAAAAATGAAAGGCAAAAAAAGATTTTAAATAAATTACTCGAAGGATTTACCGGGAATCTTACATCTTCAAAATGGGCAAAAATAACAAAGTGTTCACAAGATACTGCTTTACGTGATATTCAGGATTTGATCGATAAAGGAATACTTATAAAGTCAAGTTCTGGTGGAAGAAGTACAAAATATGAATTAAAATAAAAAATAAATGTTTGCTTAAGACTCAGAAGCCCGACCTGCAAGCCGAAGTATTACGTAGGCTTGAGGGATTCTGAAGCTGGAGTTTAAAAAAGGAAAAAAAAGAAGTAAGATTACTAAACCGGCTTCACAATCGCTGACGCGCTTGAGAGTCCTACCTTATTCCAAGAGAGTCCTACCTTGTATTATATCTTGCCACTAAAACCAATAATGAAATTTCTTCCCGCACCGCTGATACCTGAAGAAAATGTACGGTAATGTGTATCAAGAATATTCTCAACAGCCAAATTTATTTTCAAAAATTCCTTCCATTTATATTCAAAATAAATATTGTATGTGGTCCATGCATAAGTACCATCGATAGTTGCATTTTCAGGATTGTCAACCGAACCGCCATAAGATTCTATGGGTTTCCAGCTATTGAATAATGTGATAAAATTAACATTGAATTTATCCCTGGTGTAGGACAATTTTACATTACCGAACAAAGGAGGAATATGCGGAGCAGGAGATCTTGAATTGTCTTCTTCAATAATATTACCATGCGTATAAACGAGATTTGAAGATAATTTGAATCTGTTATATTTAGCTTTTATACCAAGTGAAAAACCATATACTTCCTCTTTTTCAACATTTTGGTTTGCCATCACCTGCAGAGTATCCTTTCCATCAATGTAAATGTCCGATCCATCAGGTAAGGTGAATTCTTTTCGTATGATCGCATTGTTCAGAATAGTATAATATGCAGTTGTCTTGAATTTGAAATAGTCATTATGAAAATATGTCTCTTTGCCGATAGAAAACTCTGCATTATAAGAATTTTCTGTTTTCAAATCGAGATTCGGAACAAGCATTTCCCCTTTTTTTACTCTTATTTTTGCCAGATCGTCTATATTGGGATTCCGGAAAGCAGTGGACAGATTCGTTGATATTTTAAGATCGTTAACAAATTTGTATTTTATCCCTGATGAAAATACATAACTTGTATTTTTGTTATCGACTCCATCGATATAATTTTCAGGCCAATCTACCAGTCCTGATTTTTCGTATTTTATCTTAATATCATTATGCTCGAGCCTGTATCCAAAACTAAATTGGTATGGATAGTCTTTTTCTCCGAAAATATACTGTAAATAACCTCCCGCTCTATAATTTAAAGCTAATCCTGAAGGGTATCTGGTCAAAATATCATTTCCGGTTTCTCCTGTATTTACATCAACTCTTTTTGCAGATGAATTAAGATCATTATATTGGTAATCCAGGCCATAAACCAATTCGTGATTTTTGTTCTGCCTGATATATTTTTTGAAATCAGCTGAAAAAGAAGATACCCACAATCTTTCCAAATTAAAGTTTTTCCATTTATTTCTGTATTTTCTGTAAATCCTGTCTTCATTGATCTTTTGAATTGCCGCTATCAATACGGCATTGTCATACATAAAATTTCTATTGGAAAGATCCAGTCTGGCAGAACCCAAAAATCTTTTTTGAGGCCCGTAATACCATTCTGCATATTTAAACAGATTTCCTGATCTTTCGGTAAGAAAATCATATCTGGGTACATCGCTTGAATTGGAATACTGCAAATTCAAAGTAAGAGCAGTATTCTCATTGAATTTGTATTTGGACTTATTGAGAAAATTGTATTGAGAATATCCGGTGCCAATCTGTTTATTGTAATTTTCATTTTTCACAATTGTATCAATACCTTCTATGGTTGTTACATAGTAGTTCCTTTTACCAAAATCCGGATATTTTTCAGGTCTGTTATTACCTGAAATAAGATCATCGAAAGAAGAATTTGAATAAATAAACAGATTGGCAAACTTTTTTAATCCGTAATTTATGCCTAAAAAAGCTGTTTTTTCAGCAGCTGCGGAAGAATATCTTAATTTGTAATCTACTTTTTTGGTATTGAATACAGGATCTTTGGTTTTAAAATGCACTACTCCGCCAATGGCATCGCTGCCATAAGTAAGTGAACCGGGTCCAAAAACCACTTCTATTCTTTTGAGGGCAAAATTATCGACAGTAATAGAATTTTGTAAGTGTCCGTTGCGGTAAATAGCATTATTCATTCTGACACCATCGAGGACAAGTAATACCCTGTTGGCTTCAAAACCTCTCAAAACAGGGCTGCCCCCTCCAAATTGGGTTTTTTGTACAAAAACATTTCCCGACATCATCAGGGCATCTGCTGTGGTTTTGGAATTGGTAACCTGAATTTCTTTTTGTGAAATAATATCAGTTTCGGAAATAATATCATCAAGATATTGTTCATTTCTACCCATAATAATAACTTCATCAAGGGAATGTGAAACGGGTTCCAGTTTAACTGAATTATTGTTTTTAAGAATATCGGAAGAGTTTTTTCTCAGTTTTTTATATCCAAACAAATAGAAGTTCAGATATACAGATCTAATAGAATCAGGAAGTATAAAGGTGCCGGATTTGTCTGTACCGGTAGTAAAAGTATTATCATCACTATAAACGAGAACTTCCTGCAGCGGTTTATTATTTAGATCGGTTACGGTAATCTTTTGAGCCGTTGTTTTTATGGAAATAAATAAAAGTACTATGATGATCCAACTATGCTTTCGGCAAAATAATTCTAAATGTAGTTCCTTCATTCACTTTTGATTTTAGCACAAATATTTTCCCCTTATGGTATTCTTTTATTATTCTTTTTGCCAGGGAAAGACCAAGTCCCCAACCGCGTTTCTTAGTTGAATACCCGGGTTTAAAAACGGTTTTTAATTTACCCGAAGGTATTCCCTTCCCGCTATCCGAAATATCGATAATGATCCTATTACCATCGGTTTTTGTTTCAAGTTTTATAGTCCCTTTATCTTCCATGGCATCCAATGCATTTCTCAATATATTTTCTATTACCCAGGAAAATAAATGATCGTTTACCAGTGCTTTTAGTTCACCGGAATAATTGAATATATATTGGATATTTTTTGGTGAACGTTTTTTCAGATAATTTACGCTTTTTTCCAGAAGACTGTTTATATCTTCTTCCTTTAGTACCGGTTTGCTGCCGATCTTGGAAAAACGGTCTGCTATCAGATCCAGTTTTCTGACATCATTCTCAAGTTCTTTGAGAGCTTCAAATTGATCGGGAGAAGGATCAGTTGCTGTTTTCAAAAACTCTATCCATCCCATTATTCCTGTGATAGGAGTTCCCAATTGATGAGCAGTTTCTTTGGACATGCCTACCCAAACCCTGTTTTGTTCAGCTCTTCTTACGGAACTGAAAATTATATATCCAAACATAATAAATATACCTATCAGGAAAACCTGTACCAAAGGAAACCAGGTGATAAGTGTATAAAGTTTGGAATAATTGTAATAAACTTTCGGATACTGAGGATCCGGTGTTTCAGGATCATCATCTGTTTGCGGAACAATTGGCGGAATTCCCGATTTTTTGATCTTTTCCAGTTGCTTTTCCAGAAATTTTTGATCATTATCTTTATCTTCACCCCAATTGAAGCCTACCAGATCACCTTCTCCTGTATCCAGTATTATGGGATTTTTTACATTTGACAATATTTTTAATTCCAGATTTTGATCTTGCTGTTGCAAATTGAGATCTCCGCTTTCAAAAGGTTTGGACAATCTTTGGATAGCATCCGAATAAAATGTGATATATTTTTTTTCGCTCTCGGCAAGTCGTTCGGATAAGAAATTTGTATATATCATAGTAAGGATAATGATGATCATTCCGATGACCATCAGCAATATTTTCCACCACGATTTTTGCTTATAAGTATCCATTAAAAAAATATAATAACGTATCTACTCAACAAATTTAGTAATAATACCTTATTTGTATTAAAATATTGTAAAGTAAATAGATTTATTTTAATCTACCGACATACAATCCCGTTCCGTCACCAACATCAAGATCCACTGTTTCCGGAAAAAAAGCTTTCATTTCTTCTGAAAAAGTACGTTTAAAATTTACAAAATCACTTCTTTCCAACCATTCCAGAATTTTGATGGAAAAATGTGTTTTTCCCATAAAATCATGGATCACAACATACTCTTTGGAGACTCTTTTCATCTCGGAGAGAATCAGTTTTCTAATATCTTGTTTTGTTCCATGCAAAACATATGAAGCGGTAACGATATCAAATGAATTATCGGGTATTTCTTTTAAGTCTTTAGCATCGGCAATAATAAAAACCATATCGGGATGACTTGATTTTGCCTGTTTTATCATTTTATGGGAAAAATCAGCACCCGTAACTGCCTTTGCACCGGATTTTAAAAATAAAGAACCCCAGGCACCTGTACCTGTTCCGATATCCAATACATTTTTTCCTGAAATGTCGATATTTTCAGTCAGTTTTAAAATAGATCTATTAAATCCATTTGCTACAGCTTTGTCCAGGTGACCATAAACCGGTGCGATCAGATTAAAAATAAATTTTGCTCTTTTTTCAGGATTACTTGAAAAATAATGATGAAGTCCCATTCTTTTTTATTAAAGTAATTACTCAGGTAAAAATATTTTGACTTAAAAATGAATTTTTTCACTTCAAAAGCACCCCAACTGAGTAATTAAGAGTTAAATAAGATATAAAATAATTAAAAATACAACAAATTAACCGGATTGATGTTTTTATTACGAAATTAAATAATATAAAAATGCGCAGAGTTTCCTTATTTGTCTTTTCTCTAAGTTTGATAATACTTTTTTCATCATGCACAGGTTCAAAAAAAGTTGTAAATTCAGACAATTCAAATGGTATTTATAAAAAAAATGATCCTATTGAATTTTATTATGGTGGTACGATGAATGAAATTTTACAAAAAGCAAAAGAAGAAGATAAATTGGTCTTTGTGGATATGACCGCAGACTGGTGTGCTCCCTGCAAAGTGATGGATGAAGAGGTTTATACTTATCAGCCATTGTATGAATTTGTAAATGAAAAATTTATAAGTTACAGACTGGATATTGACAAAAGCACCGATCATTATTTAGCATTTTTATACAATGTAAAAACAGTACCTACGATCATGTTTTTGGATGCCACGGGACGTGTTTTAGTCAAAAAGGAAAGTGCTGTAAGTATTTCTTCCTTTATGAAACTTGCAAAAGAAGCTATAAATAAAAGCCTGGAACAATAACAGATCACCAACATGCAAATAAAAGTATCTGTCATAATTATATTTTTTCTAAATGCATTGAATATTAATGCACAGGATACATCTGCACAAAAATTCTGGAAAAAAACCATAGTTCCTGCTGCTTTGATCGGTACGGGTTTAGTACTGAACGGTAGTGATTTTGAACATAATTTCAGGAATAATATAAGAGAAAAAGCAGGAGATGATTTTGAATATAAAATTGATAATTATTTCCAATTTGTTCCTGTAGTGGAACTATATATTTCTGATATTTTAGGAGTAAAAGCAAAAAATCACTGGTTTGATCAAACAAAATATCTTTTTATATCAAATGTATTAATAACGGCTATTACCCAGGGATTAAAACATACAACATTAAAAACAAGACCCGACGGGGCTCCTTATGCATTCCCTTCCGGACATACAACCCTGGCTTTTACCAATGCGACTGTTTTGTATAATGAATTCAAGGATTCGTCCCCGTTTTTAGCTTATAGCGGGTATTTCTTTTCGACTACAACAGGTGCTTTCCGGATACTGAATGACAAACATTGGCTTTCCGATGTACTGACAGGTGCCGGAATCGGTATCATTGTTACAAATCTGGTATATTATTTTGAACCTTTCAAGTCTTTTAATCCTTTTTTGAAATCAAAGAATGTTTCTATTATTCCTCAAATTGACAATAGTAAATTAGGTTTTTATTTTGTATATTTGTTTTAAACTTGAGGTAAAAGGTGTTTTAAAAAAATATGAAGCGGATATGATTAAAATAATCTTTAAATTCATAAAGAAATTATTATTTTTATTTATTCAAATAGTTTAATTTATTGATTGACAGAACGTTGATAGCATAATAATATTTTCTCCATTATCATTTCCCTTTTAAGGGAAACAGCTTGCCCCGTGAAACTAACGAGGTGTTTAACAGGGGGAAAGGGTTCTAAATAAAAAGTTTTGAAAATATTATTATGCCAATGTGGTGTTTCAACGTATTTTATTTTATTGTCGCTGAATATCTGACCTGAGTTTTTAGGATTATTTTAATCATCAAAAGTTCCATGTGACAATATTAGAGAATTAAAAATAGACACATGAAAGAAATAT
>JALVEG010000415.1 GCA_027031145.1 Saprospiraceae bacterium
AAAAACTTGGGCGGGAAGTATATTTCTGATTTACCCCCCCCTGTTTCCCCCTTAAAAGGGGGACAAAAATTCCGCGAAATTTTCTACCTCATTCCTGCGGAGGCAGGAATCTAGACTTTAAAATAATTCCTATAATTCCCCCTTGATAAAGGGGGCTAGGGGGATTTGCTAAAAAAGAAATCACCCCCCGCCCTCTTTGAAAAAAGAGGGAGCCAAAAGGTAAAATCACTTACCTACCGGTAGGCAGGCGCGAAATTTTCTCGTAAACTTGTAAACTCATTAACTATTCAATGGTGTTCCCACTCAGGATCGAACTGAGGTCTACTCCTTAGGAGGGAGTTGTTTTTCCACTAAACTATGGGAACATTATTTTTTCGCGGAATTTCCCAAGACGAAAAAAATCGCTAGAATTCTACACGATAAATCGTCAAAGGCGAGTAATTTTTCCGTAAAATGTTAGCTAAACCGCTTGAAGTTAGTGCTAAAAACCTCCATTCACCAGCCGAAATGCTGGAAAAAACCCGCGAATTTTTGCAAAAAAATCCGCAGGGGATTATTGAAATTTTGGGGCCGACCGCTTCCGGAAAAACCGGCTATTCCCTTTATCTAGCCAAATGGATTGAAGAAAATTTCGCGGAAAAATGTGAAATAATTTCAGTTGATTCGCGACAAGTTTTTCGCGAGATGGATATTTCGTCTGCCAAGATTACTGCTGAAGAAATGCAGGGAATTCCGCATCACGGACTGGATTTAATTAATCCTGACGAGGAGTTTAGTGTGGCTGATTTTCAGCAATACGCTTTTGAAAAAATCGCGGAAATTCAAGCTCGCGGAAATCGCGTGATTTTATGCGGTGGGACGATGCTTTGGCTAGATGCGATTAGTGAGAATTATATTTTTACCGATAAAAAAGGAGTGAAATCAAATAAAAAAGGAAAACCGAAGTGGCCGGTTTTCAAAATCGGGATGTATTGGAAGCGTTCAAAGTTATACAAACGGACGGATTTGCGATCAGAATTGCTTTTTGAGCAGGGATTGATTGCAGAAACCCGCGAAATTTTGCAAAAATATCCCAAGATTACCAAAAGTGCGCTAACGAGTTTTGGATATTTGGAAATTAAACAATATTTAGACGGAGAAATAACTTTAGAGCGGGCGCTAGAGCTAAACAAGCAAAAAAATCGCAAATATGCCAAACGCCAGCTGACTTGGTGGCGTGGGCGAGATGATGTGCATTGGCTAAGGGCGAAGGATTTATAAAAATTTCGCGGGATTTTTCAAGAAAGTCCCCCCCGCAAGGCGGGGGGATTTCAGTCTTCGCCAAGGCTACGACCGACAAGCAGGGGGATTTGTTAAAGATGAATTAATTCTTTCTCTTACTTTTTTTATGAGAAAAAAAGTAAGCAAAAAACTCACCCCGTTAAGAAATTAGCAATTCTCAAGCAACTCAGTCGCTAAACTCCGCAAGGAAAAATCCCGCGAAAATTTTTGAAAATAAATGGATTTTTCTGGTGCTCCGTTTGGACGCTCCTGTCGTTGTGAGAATTTAACTAATTTCTTAAATGGGGATTTAATTGGAATTGTTTTTTATTGAAAATTTCGCGGGATTTTTAACAAAAAAAAAGAACGACGAAGTCGTTCTTTTTTTATTTGTTTTTTACAAAAATCTAATCGTTAAGCCATTTCAAGCTAGTGAAAGGGGAAAGCATATTTTCTTTGAAATCTCCTGTTCGGTAGTTTCCCACTCGTTTTTTTGTTCCTTCGTATTTAGGAGCAACCATTGCTTTTTGCATTTCGCGAGTGTCTAAAGTGATTCCGCCAACCTTTTTTTTGTGTTGATACATTAAATTAAGCATTTTTCGGCGTGGAACTTTGTGGTGTCTCATGTTGATATTTCCCGCATCCATTGCCTCTGCACCAGCGTCTCCATTATAAACATAATAATCCATTGCTCGTTTCAAGAAAACAGATTTAGAATTAACTGCTTTGACTTGATAAGGAGAACTTGGTTGAACTCGGTCTTTGTCTTGTTCTAGTTCTCCAGTTCGTGAAAGAATTGATTTAACTTCTCCCATAACATGGGCATTTTTTTGAACTTCGCGTAGTGCTTTTTTTCGTGTTTTTACATTAAAAAAGTCGCGAGTCATCAATTTACGGTTAAACAAATTACGGTAACGCATTCGCAAAGAATCAAGGTAATTTCTTTGTAATTGTCCTTTAGCCACGAATGTTCTTGGCAAAGTGTCCAAATTGACAGGTTCAGCTTTAGCAACTCCTAGAGAAACCAGAGAAGCGATTGCTACGGTTAGAATTAAAGTCTTTTTCATTTTTTGAGGATTAATAAATTTGAAAATATATAGGTTTTAAACGCTATTTCT
>JALVEG010000416.1 GCA_027031145.1 Saprospiraceae bacterium
TCCAAATATCTTTATGAAATATGTAGCCGAATGATCCTGCTACCCTGCCATTGTAAACTATCGCAAAAACTGAAATCGGGTAAAGATTACACACTTCATTTATAAATTTCCTTGCATCTTTCAGTGAATAAGGATAAGGGTATTGGTTTGACAGGTTTTTAGCAATATTATAATTATTGGCAATATTAGTCAGTACTTCAGCATCAGTTTTCTGCCATCTGCGCAATAATATATTTTCATCGATATATACCATAATGTAAATATAATGAAAATTGTGAAAAACGTTGAAAAATTATAAAATTTGAATTCTATTTACTATTTTTGATAATCGAATAACAAAAAACAATAATTATGTATAATACAAGAATAGCAGGAGTGGGTAAATTTGTACCTGAAAAAGTAGTTACGAATCATGATTTGGAAAAAATGATGGATACATCTGATGAATGGATCCGGGAACGTACGGGAATAGAAGAGAGACATTGGTTGAGAAGGGGTGAAGAGACAAGTTCCACCATGGGGGCTAAAGCAGCGAAAATAGCAATTGAAAAAGCAGGAATAACACCTGAAGATATTGATTTTATTATTTTTGCCACATTAAGTCCCGATTATTTCTTTCCCGGAAATGGAGTTTTATTGCAGCGTCATTTGGGCATTACCAATAAAGAAGTTGGTGCTTTAGATATTAGAAATCAGTGTAGCGGATTTATATATGGCCTGGAAGTGGCAGACCAATTTATAAAAACGGGAAAATATAAAAACATACTTTTGGTTGGTGCAGAATTTCATTCCGGAGGATTGGATATAAGTACCAGGGGTAGGGGATTGAGTGTTTTATTTGGCGATGGCGCCGGTGCTGTTGTGCTACAACCCGTTGAGGATAATAACAAAGGTGTTTTGACTACTCATATACATTCGGACGGAACAAATGCAGAGATTTTATCTGCAACTATTCCGGGTATGCATGGTGGATATTATGCTGAAGATGATTCGATTTTTGGTTTTGATGATTCTACCGAACACCCATTTGTTTTACTTACTCAGAAAATGATGGATGACAATATGATCTTTCCTTATATGGATGGACAGGCAGTATTTAAAACAGCTGTCAGGAAATTTCCTGAAGTTATAATTGAAGGATTAAAAACGGCAGGTCTTACTACTAAAGATGTGAAACTTGTTATCCCTCATCAGGCAAATCTCAGAATAAGTCAATTTGTTCAAAAGATATTAAGGTTGACTGATGACCAAATGTTCAATAACATTCAAAAATACGGAAATACTACAGCCGCTTCTATTCCAATCGCACTTTCCGAAGTATTGGAACAAGGATTATTAGAAGACGGGGATGTATTGGTTCTCGCAGCTTTCGGAAGTGGATTTACCTGGGGAAGTGCAGTGATAAGATGGTAGTTACAATATTTTATATTTACTGTTTATGACTGTGTGGTTTCCTGCATATTTTTTATTAAAAAAAACAATTCCAAAATTGTAAAAATCCAAAGTTGCTGTCACTTTAGGGTGGTTTTTTATGCTATTCCAGGCATTTTTCATGCCTTGGGACCAATATATATCGTCAATAATGATAATGGTTGTGGAATGACTTTTTTCAAGTATCATTTCAAAATATTTTAATGTACTTTCATATCTGTGATTGCCATCGATAAAGGCAAAATCAATATCAT
The DNA here is from genome assembly GCA_027031145.1 of Saprospiraceae bacterium. GTDB lineage: Bacteria > Bacteroidota > Bacteroidia > Chitinophagales > Saprospiraceae > JADJGA01. Next base: position 1,686 of record JALVEG010000416.1, read on the forward strand.
CCATATTATCCAATATAGTTGGTAATGTAACATCAAAATCTCCGATTAATAATCTGACATTTTTAATATTTAATCGTGCAAAAGTCTGCATTGCTATAGTTGCTATTGGTTCCGAACCTTCCAAAGTATAAACAATCCCGTGTCTGTTTGCATTTGCCAAATACGATGCGGAGACACCAAATGAAGTTCCAAGTTCCAATATGGTTTCGCAGTGAAATTCTTTTATTATATTTGACATTAACTCGCATTGCCATTTTGAAGACAAAGATGTTTTTGCAATGGATTTAACGGTTCTTAGATGATCTTTTATTTTATTTGAACCGGCACCAGGATCAATAATATTCAATACCTTTTCGTCTTTTAAAAGTATTTTTCTGACTTTTTCTATATTATTGAAACTACATGAATGCTCTTTGTCTTCAAGGATTCTATAAATCAAATCCGCCAGATCATTATTCTCTACGTCTTTGTATGTATTGGCTTTCCGGTAAAAGATTCCGGCATCTTTCAATTTGGATAGAAAATTCATTTTATTTAAGTATCACTATTTTTTTCAAATAAATGCCATCACCGGAAACTATTTTTAAAAAATATGTTCCTGCAGGCAAATCACTTATATTTATTTTAAGTATTTTTTCAGATAAAACATCATAAGTTAGGTGATTTTCAAGACCTGTCATGCTTATCAATACCAAATCAATACTTTCTAAATTATCACAGGAGATATAAAATAAATTTTGAGCAGGATTAGGATAAACATTAATGTTAGCTGCATAATTTTCGTTGATCGCCGTATATTCACTGATAAATACTTTCACCAATTTAAAACAATCATTATAATCCGTAAGACTTACATCATACCAGCCGGATGCAAGATTGTATGCTTCATTTCCGGTCTGATTTCCTGCTTTTTCATCCCATTGAAAAAAATACGGCGAAACACCTCCTTCAACAAGGATTTTAGCAGAACCGTCAGACATATTCTTATGAGCTGGATTCGATAATATTTTAACTTTTAGTTCGTCCGGTTGATCCAGGAAGATTTCATTTGTTATCAATTGACAATCATTATTGTCGATAATAGTAGCCTGATATATTCCTGATTGCAATTTAATAATTTCATTTCCTGTCTTTGTCGTGTCATTCCATAAAACATTATATTCCGGAGTGCCGCCTACTATATTTAATAATATCCTTCCTGTATTATCATTAAAACAGAGGATTTCATCTACATCTACATTTGTAACTTCCAATTGAGTAGGTTGCTCAATGGAAATAATGTTGCTTGAGCCGGTACATCCTTTACTGTCTGTAACTGTTACATTATAATCTCCTGCATAAATTTCCTTTAAAGTATCTGATGCGAACATAGTGATATTTTTAACTCCTGCATTCCAATTAAAATCAAAAGGGTAGTTATTGGATACAACATTTGCTTCAATTGAAGCGGAATTTTCTCCGAAACACTTGATTGAATCCAGTTGTTTTACATTGACCTGCAAAGGTATATTCAGATTTTTTACTTCAATATTATTAAGGATTTGTTTACAACCCAGATCATCTGTTGCTGTTATTCCATATACACCCGCCGGTAAACTATCAATGTGATCAACATAATTATCCCCTGTGTTCCAAAAATAATAATACTTTCCATATCCATTGTAAGCAGAAACCTTAATATAACCATCTACAGTTCCCGAACAATTTACATGCCTTATGGAATCTGTTTTTATGGCTATACTATCCAAAGTATTGATTTCAATGCTGTCCATAATTTTTTGACAACCTTTGGAATCGATAACTCTTACAGTATAAATCCCTGCTTTAAGATTATAAATATCATCGTTAAAATTTATATAATTTCCCTGATTGTTTTTCCATATAAAGCTATATGGAGGAGTCCCTCCGTTTGTTTTGATTTCTATCAAGCCATTCTCCTCTCCGATACAAGTAACATTATCCAATGCATTTATAGTAACCTTAAGAGAATCGGGTTCATTTAATGTAACAGGCCCAAAAACATCACTACATAATTCCGAATCGGTAATTGTACAATAATAATCACCTTCAGACAGATTGCTTATTGTTGAACTTGTATCGCCATTACTCCAATAATAGTTATATGGAGGAGTTCCTCCCGTTACAAATAAAGATATTTTACCATTGGCTGCTCCATAACATCCTGGCTCAATTTTTTGAATAAGCCCTGTGTTGAAAACAATATCTGCATTCAATTGAATATCCGGTGATTGAACCCTGCAACCTGAACTATCAGTTATAGTGACTCTGTAAATTCCAGCTGACAGGTTCGCAGGATTTTGAATAGTATCACCTGTATTCCAAATATATGAATAAGGTTCAGTGCCTCCGGATTGGCTTATTATAATCATACCATCAGCTGATCCTTCGCATCCTGGTGAAATAAGATCAATCAGTTCAAATTGGATCGGATTGTCATGCGTTACTTCAAAAGTATCGGTAATTATACCACATCCCGATTGATCAGTTATTTCACACCAGTAAAATCCTGAACTTATATTTGTTAAAATACTGTCAGTACTATTATCAGACCAGTGATAAAAATATGGTGGAGTCCCATTTTTTACTGAAATAATTATTTCCGCATCATTACTTCCGTCACATGATTCGTTTGTTATACCTTCCAAAGTAATTGCAATAGGATTTTCATTGTCGGAATCATCATCCATACCATTGCAATTTTCATCTATGAAATTACATAAAATTTCCTCTGCATCCGGATTGATATTTTCGTTGTTGTCATCACAGTCAAAATTGTTATCAACAAACTGCAATCCGGGTTTAACACAGAAAAATGTTCCTGTAGTATCCTTGCCGAAACCATCATTATCCCGGTCGGGAAAATATAAATTCGTTTCAGGATCCTTTAATGAAGCATTATAGATTATTATATCATCAATAGCTATATCTCCATAATTTCTGTTATTCAATGTTTTCGCGGTAAAGCGTATTATACAGGAATATCCCTCATAATTATTGAGATCTAATTCCTGATACAACCAATTACTCCCTTGATTTCCATTAACGTAGAATAAAGAATCCCAACTTAATCCTGCATCTTTGCTTATTTCTACCGATAAAGAACCTATATCTATACCGTACATATTGTAATAAAAACTCATGTTGCAACCATCCTGAGTATTTATTTCCAGACATTCGGATTGTAATATTGCTATAGTATCATCAGTATTATCGCTGGAAGAACTTTCAACATAGATATAGTTACCAAAACCATATAAATCATTATAGGGTCCAGTATTTTCCGTAGTGGTTTCTCCTGAATTAACAATCCACTTTTTATCCGTTAAATTGTACCAGATTTCGGAATTTAGACAGTCATCATTGCAATTAGAGATATCATATTCATCAAATCCCTCACGTAAATCAGGAGTAGAACAAAGCAACTTAACAGTTTTGGGACAAGAGCCGGCTGAAATATTTTGTCCGCATTTTGCCATCAAAGAAATATTTAAACTATCATATAATTCCAATCCGTTCAGGATAAAAGAATCAACATTTTCAATATTAATATTTTGATTAAATTCATTTATATCAATTAAAACGGAATCTATGTTATCGTCCGGTTTCCATGAGATATACAGCGACTTATCATTTAATGGTATTAAACTTATCATTTTTGGGACGGGGCAAATTATCGGTTCAAAATCGATTTCAACAAACTCCAAAAAGCCTGTATTACCCTTTAGTTTATCTATAATCTCAAGTTGCCATTTCCCAACGGGTGATATGCTGTCATATAAGTTGGAAATAGGTTCTTCCGGTTTGAATAAACCGGTGAAGGGGAAAATATTATCCTTTATGCTATTACAAGCATCATCGGAAAATATAACAGTCTCGGAACAAGTACTGTCTTCAGGATTACCATAACCTATACCATCATTCAAACCATTAGAAGAAGTTAATGTTATTTTCTTTTTTGAAGGACTTATGATATTTACCTCAAGATCCGAAGTCCATGAATGTTTTATAATCAATTTGATATTTTGGATGAAAAGATTTACTCCTAATTGTTTATCTGCATATTCATCATTTTGAATAGTGAAATATGTTTTGCCAGGACTATTGCTGTTTTTATCTTTTAAAGCAAAATGTAGTCTGCAATTAGAGGGATTAGTTAAATTGGTAATGAACGAATATTCATTAGACCATCTACTGTCACTTTCGTCACAAATTGTTTTTATTTGAAAGAAATACTTTGTATTAGATTCAAGATCAGTTATTTTATATTCATTTGAATCAATTAATGAACTGGTATTAATAGTATCATAAACTTCAAACTCTTTTCTCCATTTAATTTTCCAGGCTATACTGTTTGAAGAACTTTTCCAAGTTATAATCGCAAAATCAAGTCCTGTATTTTTTACTCTTACACTGTAAGGAGGTTTACAGGAGCTGTAATTGTTAAAATCAAAATTTCCGGTATTTGACAAACAGGTATTATTTATCAAAATGAAGAGAAGAATAGATAATTTGATTTTTACATACATTTATTATGATTTTTAATGTTTACGGTATCTATACTGTTTACGAATATATACTTTATTTTTTATTTTATAGAATAAAGATGCATTATAATATTGAAATGATTCAAAAATAGGGATTATTTTTAAAATATTTATATTTTGCAAATACTCAGGTAAAATCATTTTAAATGAACAAATTACTTTTTTCACCATATAGCAGCTATTTTTTTACGTAGAACCTTAAGTGCATTAAATAAAAATATTTGTTATTTTTCATTATCAAGTTCAATGCTTTCTTCTGATATGAAGTCTGCGTGAATGAATATATCTATAAAAATACAATATTAAATATATAAAAATGTTTAATTTAATAAATGGTGTTTTAACGAAAAAGTGAAATTCTCAAACGAAAACAAGCGATTTTTAATACAGATTAGGTTCATGGATCAAATTTGATGTGTTTTCTTGTAATTACGATACAAATACGGGAATTTCTTTTCAAAAGACATCAAAGAAAAAATAGTATCTACTCAAATAGAATCATTTTTAAATTAAAAAAACACTATGCCAGAGTAGATAAGAAAAAAATATATTATTATATTTGATATATTTAGAAATAATTTTAATTTTATAAAATATTTAATAACAAACTAATTTTTAAAATATGAACATTAAGTTATTTTTAGTTTTATTGTTTTCTGTTTTATTTTTTAATTCATATGGACAAAAAAGATATGACTTGTATCATTATGAAGGACTTGATGGTAATAATGGAATAAATGATATTTTACTAGGCGACGGGATTAGTGCTTACATCGCCACTGACGGGGGATTGTATTTTGTACCTTCTGTAAGTGTAGAAGCAAGAGCGATTTCACCGGGACATATAATTTCAGCGATTTCTTCTATTGAAAATGGTGTTTTTGAATTTGGTGGAAATGATAAATATGCATTTTCAACAAATCCTGCAAAATTTTATTCTTTTGGTGATAGAAGTGTAAAAATATCATGTATGACTGATTATAAAAACAACTTATGGATTGGTACTAACGATGGTTTATATGTGATAAATAAGAAAAGGAAAAAAGTCAGCCGTCATTATACTCCAAATAATTCGGATATGGTGTCTAAACAGGTTAATTTTGTTTTCAAAGATCAGTATGGTATATTATGGATAGGTACAAAAAGTGGAATTTTAAGAATAGATGGTGATAATTGGAAAATTTATGAAAAAAGACATTCATTTGAAGGTATCTTTGAAAACAGTGAAGGTCTTTGGGTTTTGAGTAATAAAGAATTGTGGAATATTGATAATATTAATAAAGCTAACAGATGGTACAGGCTTAATTTAAAAAAAGATCTTAAAAAAGGAGTTGTTAATGATCTGGTTGTTGATTCAAGAGGTAGGTTGATAATCGCTTCGGATATACTTGTCAGGTTTGATCCATATACTAATAAAGTGGAAAAGTATGGAAAGGATCTCGGGTTGGTTTCAAAAGCCTGTTCAGCTATTGCAATAGATAAAGAAGACAGGGTATGGATAGGAACTTCTGACAAAGGATTGTTTACTGTCGGTTTTGAAGATCATTACAGAGGTAAAAAGAAATACACTCCTCTGGAATTTGTTATGATCAGTAAATCCCCAAGTTGTTACGGTGATAATGACGGAAGTATCAAACTAATGATAAAAGGAGGTAAAAAACCATATAAATTCTTATGGTCAAACGGTGATGTTGATGCGAAGAAAGCAGACAACCTGACTGCCGGAGATTATAGCGTGACTGTTATTGATTCAAAAGGAGATTCCCTCGTTAAATCTGTTGTGTTGCATGAGCCGGAAAAACTGTCTATAAAAGTAAAAAATATTGAAAAAAATATAACCGGTGCCGGAAGTATTGTTGAATTTGATGTTAAAGGAGGTACACCGGGTTACAGATTGGAAATTGATGGTTTCTCAACAGATCTGGATAAGAAAAATATTTCTTATGGCAAGCATGAAGCCAGAGTTATAGATGTAATGGGCTGTGATGCATTTGTTGATTTTGAAGTAGAAGGAGAAAAAGTAATGGCGGGACTTGATGCAGGAAAGATAAAAGTAGGACAGGTATTGCGTATTAACAATTTATATTTCCAGGCAGATTCAACTGATATTACTGATAAGTCCAAACCTGTCCTGGATGAAATATTTGAATTTTTAAATAAAAATCCCGATATAGTTGTGGAAATTGGCGGTCATACCAATAATATTCCTACAACCGAATATTGTGATAAACTTTCAACAGAAAGAGCAAGGAATGTTGCAGAATATCTGATAAGAAGGGGGATTGAAAAGTCCAGAGTAAGTTTCAAAGGCTATGGTAAAAGGAAACCTATTGCCTCTAATTCTACTGCCGCCGGACGAAAAAAGAATCAACGGGTTGAAATGAAAATATTAAGTATTGGAAAAGAATAAACTTAACACTGTTTCTATGAGATATCTTTCTTTGATTCTGTTTATTTTTATTACACTGAATTCTTTTTCTCAGGAGAATAATATTGACATGATAACTGAAGACAGTTTGTATTATGAAGAAGATCAGGAGGATTATTATTATGAAGAAGAATATGAATATAGTGGATTGATAGCCTTGATAGGAATCCAATTTAAGTATCATGTTATTACAAGACCCGAAAGGTTTAACTATAATCCGTTTGGCTTTGGTGTTGGATGGTATAAACAGATAAATAAGAATTCACCTTTTTTTCTTGGCGGAAATCTCAGTTTGGATATTTATGGAAAAAAATCATATCAGTATTTGGATAACAGTTTTGAAGATGGTTATGAATATCAGTTTTCAGATGATTTTACCGGTTTTATTTTTAATGTGGATATAGGAGGTAAATATTTTTCCAAAAGAAGTTTTTGGATATTAATCC
>JALVEG010000417.1 GCA_027031145.1 Saprospiraceae bacterium
CAATGAACAATGAAAAAATTACTGTAAATTCAACCTATCCTATTACATATAAAACATTGAAATTTGAAGCAAAAAACATCTATAACTTTACCTGGTTTGCAAATCCTGAATTCAAGATATCACTTGATATAGTAAATGACAAACTTCTATTCATCTATTATACAGGAAATGAATTAAATAAAGAAATACCTGATATTAAGAAAAATTTTAAGGATATATTTGTTTTATACCTTTCTAAATTCAAAAAATATCCTTTTCCTACCTTGAATTTGATCTTATCAGACGATATAGTTGTCGAAAGGGATTATGCTCAAAATATTGTCCATAACACTTCTAAAGTCTATTCAGAATATCCTGATATTTATTCCGATATCCTATATGGTATAAATATGGGTTTACTTACAAAAATAAAAGTTGACCCTTATAAATACCAATGGATAAAAAATGGTTTTTTACAATTTCCCGTTCAAAATTTATTAGACAGTTTATATTTTTCAGGAAAATATGAATTCACTTCAGTAGATCCTTTCAACAGAGTCAGCACGGGATTTTGTATGAAAAAATCTTATAAACCTGCAAATTTGGCAATTTCCCAATATGATAATTGTACAGAAGTAGCTCATTTCGCAGGATGTAAAACAACATTATCCTTCAACTATTTGGAAAACTATCTCGGGAAAGACCTTTTCAATAAAATATATTCCGGATTCATTGAAAAATATGAATATAAAAATGTTACTCCCGATGATATTCGTCAATATTTTGAAAAAAAATCAAAAAAAGATCTGACCTGGTTTTTTGACGGTATGCTTGGAACAGCAAATCCTTTTAGATATTCAATAAAAAATATTAAAAGAAACGCTAATTCGGTATCAATAACTATTGAAAACAAAGGAAAATATAAGATTCCTTTTGAAATAGGAACACTCCGTGCTGATTCCATTATCTTTATTCAAATGATCGATGGATTTAAAGGAGAAAAGACCATCGAATTACCGATTGATTATGCAGAAAAAATAAAACTTGATCCTAAAAACCTGTATTATAAAACAGAAGGAATTAAAACGGAAACTTATATTAAGAAAAAATATGTAAAACCGGGAAATATTACTTTTTATAAAAAGTACGGTCCTTCAAATATTATTTTACCATTTATAGGATACAATAAAAGTGATGGCTTGATGCTCGGTGGTTTTTTATCCGATTTGCGAAATAAACATAGTATTTACAGTTTGACTACATTATATGGACTCGGCTCAAAATCATTGGTAGGGACAGGAGATTATAAATACAGAGTTTTTAAAAACCATAGTAAAAAAATTATTGAAATCGGTGTTGAAGGCAGAAGTTTTCATCGATTAAAAAAGGATAATTTCAATTTAAGATATAAAAGATTTTCAGCTATTTTCAATATTATAAATAATGATAATTCAGATAAAATCAAAAATAAGATCAGTTTTAAATCTTCGATTGTAGAAGACGAAGCGATATCAGTCAATGGAATTGAAAAATACTATCGTTTTATCAATAAAATATACTTTGGTGCAAACGAAGGAAATGCTATTTTGCCTGTAAATTACAAAATTGAAATTGAGCATCAGTATTATAAATATTATAAAAAAAATCAATACTTAAAAATAGCGGGAGAGTTAAAAACCGCTTATATGTACAAACATAACAGGTTTCTTAAACTAAGATTATATGGAGCTACATATTTATACAATACAAATAAAAACAGTACTGCTACAAATCCAGGCACTCTGAGTTTGACAGGTTACGGACAAAATGATTATGGTTACGAACATTATTTTATAGACAGAACCGGGCAAACAGGATTTTGGTCAAGACAGCTTATGATGAATACAGGTGGTTTCAAAACAGCCGTGAACAATGCTTACGGATTAGGACAAAGCAATAAATATGTACTGGCTGCCAATCTGGTTTTTGATTTGCCTGTCAAAATATTTATCAAACCTTTTTTGGATATGGGTATTTACGGATATTTACCAGCAGTATCCGATGGGTATTCCAATAAATTTTTATACAGTTCAGGGTTAAAATTCGAGATAATCAAAGATTATTTCAGTTTTTATCTGCCGGTATTAAATTCCAAAGAGATAGAAGATATTTACAAAGAGGAAGAGGGATTTTTCAAAAGAATCAGTTTTTCCGTTAAGTTAAATTTCCTTAACGATATCAAATAAAGGCAAAAAAAATATTTATTTTTATAATATTTAAAAATTTAATATTACCTTGCGCTGTCATTTTTCAGATTTTAACATATTTTATTATATCGTTAACATAATGATAAGATAATAAACGAAAAACTATCTGTAACTTTGACCTGAAAAACTTTATATTTTATAATAAAAACTACAATATTATGAGTACTGAAAAGAAAGGACATCCAAAAGCGCTATATACGCTTTTCGCAACTGAAATGTGGGAACGGTTTAGTTATTATGGAATGCGAGCTTTGTTGACATTGTATCTGACAGCAGAGTTAGTTAACGGTGGATTTGGATTGGACAGAGAATCCGCATTAGGTATTTATGCTGTATTTACGGGTTTAGTTTACCTTACTCCGATTTTAGGTGGTTGGGTTGCTGACAGGTTTCTTGGAAAAAGGAAGACTGTTTATATAGGTGGACTTGTTATGGCAGTCGGACAGTTTTTGCTTGCTTCAAGTTCATTTTTAGGGACATCATTGGATGTTGAAACAAGACTTGTTCTTTTCAATTTCGGATTAGGGGTTTTGATTATCGGTAATGGTTTTTTCAAACCCAATATTTCTACTATTGTAGGTGATTTTTATGATGATAATGACCCGCGAAAAGATTCTGCATTCAATATTTTCTACATGGGAATCAACCTTGGTGCCATTTTAGGTCCGTTCATAGCAGGAGCTTTAGGTGAGAATGTATTTTGGGGATATGGATATCTTGCGGCAGGTATAGGAATGTTATTAGGTGTATTATGGATGTATTTTCATGAGAGCACTTTGGATGACAAAGGATTACCTCCCAATTACAAAAACGGTAATGTATTGGGAGCCAAAGACTGGAAAGATATTGTTTTATATGCTATAGGCCTGATTGTGGCAACTTTTGTAGTTATGTGGTTATGGAGAGTGTTGCCCGATTCCATTACTAACATTATAACAATTGTTGGTTTTGCCGCTATATTTTTAGGTTTGGCATATATAATTGTTAAAGGAACAAAAGGAGCTGATGAATGGAGCAGAATGGTAGTAATATTAGTCCTTGCCTTTTTCAATATAGCATTTTGGGCAGGATTTGAGCAAGCAGGAGGTACTTTCAACCTGTTTGCAAAAGATAATACCGATCGACAACTACCTTCATTTTCTTTGCCCGAATTTTTCACAAATATAGACATAAAATGGTGGGGAATTATTGCTCTTGTATTTTTTATCGCATGGATAATCTCTATTTACAGAAGGATTTACAATGACAATCAAGAAGTCAAAGATTCGATGGCTCAATTTGGAAAATATACAATGTGGGGTACTATTTTGTTCGTCTTTTTAGCCTTACTTAGTTATTTTTCCACCGGACCATTATTACCTGCTTCATGGTTCCAAAATGTAAATCCGATTGCGATTTTGATTTTCGCTCCTACTTTTTCAGTTATGTGGTTGAAATTAGATGCGATGAAACTTAATCCGAGAACACCTGTGAAATTTGCTTTGGGACTCTTTTTCGGAGCTTTGGCTTTTTGGATTATGACATTGGCTCAAAATAAAGCAGATGGTGGATCTCTTGTTTCTCCAATGTGGTTAGTTATAGTATATGTTATTTTAACTTTAGGAGAATTGATGTTATCGCCTATCGGTTTATCCATGATCACAAAACTTGCACCTACTAAACTGGGTTCCGTAGTAATGGGGCTTTGGATGGCAAGTTTTGCTGCAGGTAATTACCTTGCAGGAGTTTTAGAGTCTATTCTGCATAAGCTTAACGAAGGAGGCCACGATATAGAATTATATCCTTTTATTATGTGGGTAATGTTAATATCGGGTTTAATCGTATTAGTATTATCCCCGTTATTGAATAAGGCGATGAAAGGAATACATTAAGATTAACAGGATTGCGAAAAAATATTAAATTATTAAATAAGCCCTGTTGTATTAGTTTGTAACAGGGCTTAATATTAAAAAAATAATTATGAGTAAAAAAGAAGAATTAGGATTAATAGGATTATTTAAATCTTTTCCAAAACCTTATTGGTTTGCCAGCATTTTTGAACTTTTAGAAAGATATGCGTGGTACGGATTATTTGCAGTTTTGGGATTATATTTGACAAACGAACTTGGGTTTTCATCCGTTCAACGAGGTGATATTATGGCTTATGTGACAGGTATTCTTTATTTTTTACCTATAATAACGGGTGCAGTTGCTGATAAGATAGGTTATAAATTAACTTTGGGAATTGCTTATGTGATTCTGATGACCGGATATTTTTTAATGGGACATGTTACAGGTTATTGGGCTGTATTTTCAGTATTTTTATATGTTGCAATTGGTGCAGCAATGTTTAAACCTGTTGCATCTGCTATTGTTACGAAAAGTACGAGTAAGAAAAATTCATCATTCGGATTCGGCTTATTTTATATGATGGTTAATATAGGCGGATTTTTCGGACCTCTTTTAGTTGGAATATTAAGAAACAAATTTGGATGGGATGCTGTCTTTATTTCATCTTCTTTTGCTATCTTTTTAAATTTGATTGTTCTCTTTTTCTTTAAAGAACCTGGTCGTAAAAAAATTGAAGAATCAATTTCTCAAACAATCAAACGTTCATTTATAAATATCATAGAAGCATTATCTGATATGAGGTTAACAATATTGCTGATTATTATGATAGGCTTTTGGTTGATGTTTAACCAATTATTTTATACATTACCTAATTTTATTGACGATTGGGTAAACACGGAAAAAGTTTATAGTTTTATTCATTCTATCTGGCCATATTTAGCGGATCAAATGAAAAATGATGCAGGAGGAGTAAATCCCGAACAATTGGTCAATCTGGACGCATTCTTTATCATGGTAATACAGATTGCTGTTTCTTATATTATATTAAAATGGAAACCGATTAGTGCAATGATGACCGGTATTTTTATTACGATTTTAGGTATCGGACTTTCTTTTTACACTAACAACTCAACTTTTACTGTTGTAGGAATCTTGATTTTTGCCTTGGGTGAAATGACTTCCAATCCTAAATTTTCCGATTATATAGCTCAAATATCACCAAAAGGCAAAGAAGCTTTATATATGGGGACTTATTTTTTGCCAATAGCAGCAGCTAATTTCCTTACCAATATAATTTCCGGAAATCTTTATCAAAAACAAGCGGATAAAGTTACTCTTTTGTTCAAATATTTACAAGATAAAGGAATAAATATTGTTGATCAAGCAACAGGTAAATTGGTAACTTATACGGAAGATGGAATTCAGTTGTTGGACAAAAACAATCATATAATCACCGGATTAAAACCAGGGATAAAAAGAGAAGAAATTCTAACCCAAGCAGCAGAGAAATTAAATATAACAACTTCTCATTTGCAAGAATTGCTATGGAACACATATCATCCTGGAAAAATATGGATGGTAATGGCTATCGTTGGTGCAATTACTTTTTTGGGTTTATTTTTATACAACATAACTATTGGTAAAACAAAAAAAGAAATTATTTCATAAGTTATAGGTTATTATATATAAAAAGACACTTCTTTCTAAGTAAGTGTCTTTTTTGTATATAAATATGTAGTACAAATGGAAGTATTCTGATATTGTCAAAAACATATATTAACTTATTTATGTTAATAAGAATATGCTAAAAGATCTATCACAAGGAAAAGTAAGTAAACAGATTTTAACATTTGCTTTACCAATGCTTCTGGGAAATGTTTTCCAACAACTGTATAACGTTGTTGACAGTGCTGTTGTGGGAAAATTTCTCGGTGATAGTGCTTTGGCTGCAGTCGGTGCTTCTTTTCCTGTTATTTTTCTCCTGATTTCTCTTGGTTTTGGAGTTACAATGGGTGGAACAATAACAGTTTCTCATTTCTTTGGAGCAAAACAATATGATAAAGTAAGACGTACTGTTGACACGATGAATATTTTCATTATAATCACATCATTTTTCTTTGCTATTGTCGGAATAATATTCAGTGATCAAATATTTTCCCTGATAAAATTACCCGATGATGTTGTCCCATTGGCATCGTCTTATCTACGGGTATATCTTATAGGATTACCATTTGTTTTTGGTTTTGGCAATATAAGCGCAACACTAAGAGGAGTGGGAGATTCAAAAACACCTTTGTATTTACTGATTTTTTCCACATTGTTGAATATTGCTTTGGATCTGTATTTTGTCGCAGTATTGAAATATGGGATTTTCGCAGTGGCTATGGCAACGGTTATCAGCCAGGCGGCAGCTTTCATCGCAGCTATCATAATTCTAAGAAAAAATGAACTTCTGAATTTCCATATAAAAGGTTTGGTTTTCGATAAAGCTATTTTCAAAAAAGCTATCAACATAGGATTACCTTCCGGAGTCCAGCATGTTCTTTTTTCATTGGGAATGATGACATTGTTTGCAATTGTAAATAAATTCGGTGTCAAAGTGATAGCAGCTTATTCCGCTGCATTAAGACTGGATTCATTGGCGATAATGCCTTCAATTAATTTAGCCAGTGCTTTATCTACTTTCGTCGGTCAAAATCTCGGCGCGGGAAAAATAGACAGAGTAAAAAAAGGGCTACAGACAACGATCGGGATGTCATTTATTATCTCTCTTACCATTACTGTTATTTTTTATTTCTTTGGAGAAAATCTGATGATGCTGTTCACGGATGATCCTGAAGTTGTAAGATATGGAAAAGAATATTTGGTAATCGTCAGTTCTTTTTATGTACTGTTTTCTGCTTTATTTTCTTTAAATGCAGTTATGAGAGGAGCAGGAGATGTCATAGTGCCTATGTTTGTAACTCTTATTGCACTATGGTTAATAAGAATACCATTTGCTTATTTTTTCTCCGATACAATGGGTGAAAAAGCGGTTTGGTGGTCAGCCCCTGTTGGTTGGAGTATAGGATTGATTCTGTCATTTGCATATTACAAAACAAACAGGTGGAAAAGAACATTCAAAGTTTAGCTTATTTTTGGTAAAATGTCTGCATTTTGACACTAATTTTTACGTAAAGAATATAATAAAATTTTATTTAATCTGTTATGTTTATGTAATTTCTCAATAGTTGGTATATACTTATACTAAAACTATGTAAACAATTTAAATAGAAGCAAATGGCAAGAGCAATCTTTGAATACACCAAGACGATATTAGAAAAAGTAAGTTTTGATAAAAATATTTTTAAAAGGGAACTCGCAAAAGCCAATAAATTACTCCTGCCTCATGAAAGATATGAATTAAAATTGTGGTTTAAATCATTTTGTAAAAAGAACCCTCAATTAGCCGATCTGGAATTTATATTGGCTTAGATATTTTGAATCTATTCAAGTATTTTTTTAACTATAAAAGAAATATACAGGATAATAAGATTTTCTCCATTTTCATATACATCAGGATTGTCCTATATGAGTTTATCAGACCGGTATTTTTATATTTGGCATGATATTAAAAAAAGCACTCTACCTGAGTTACAAATAAATAACAAAACATTCATCTATAAATTGATAAATAATTAGTATCAATAAAAATAAATATTTAATTTTACATTTTTTATAACATAAAATTTTAATAAAATGTCATACGATTATACAGTTAAAGACAGATTCCTGAAATATGTTCAGATCGATACACAATCAGATCCTGAATCTCAAAGTACTCCCTCTACCGAAAAACAAAAAAATCTTGCAAAAATACTTTATCAGGAACTTCTTGATATGGGAATAAAAAATGTCGAACTAGATCAATACAGTTATATTTATGCTTCAATTCCGGCAAATACAGATAAAAAAAATGTTCCCAAAATATTTTTTGCTGCACATATGGATACTGCACCTGATGCAAGTGGTACTGACGTAAAACCTATTGTTCATGTAAATTATCAGGGAGAAGATATCGTTTTGCCTGATGATGAAAGCGTAGTAATCTCTCCTGATGAATTCCCTCCTTTAAAAGAAAAAACAGGACATGATATTATAACTGCCAGCGGTAAAACTTTGCTGGGAGCAGATGATAAAGCAGGAGTAGCTGCAATTATGGATGCAATGAATTATATAATCAATCATCCTGAAATAAAACATGGTAAAATAACGGTTTTATTCACTCCGGATGAAGAAGTTGGCAGGGGTGTGGAAAAAATCAATCTCGATAAACTTGATTCGGATTTTGGTTATACTCTGGATAGTGGTGATCTTGGACATTTTGAATATGAAAACTTTTCAGCAGATTCCGTTTCAATTAAGATAAAAGGAGTAAGTGCCCATCCTGGATATGCAAAAGGAAAAATGGAAAATGCACTTAAAATTGCTTCAGAAATAGTATCAAGGTTACCAAAACACCATCTGACACCTGAAGTTACAGAAGGTACTCAAGGATTTGTTCATCCTGTTAAAATCGAAGGAGCGTTGGAAGAAGCTTCTCTGTTATTTATCATCAGGGATTTTGATTCTTCTAAATTGAAAGATTATGAAGACATGCTAAGATCTATCATGGATGATGTAATGGTTGATTATCCAAACTCAACTGCTGAATTTACAGTATCAAAGCAATACAGGAACATGAAAGATCATCTTGAAAAACATCCTGAAATAATAGATTTTGCCATAGAAGGTATCAAAGCATCAGGAATCACTCCGGTAGTTGGCAGAATCAGAGGAGGAACAGACGGTGCAATGTTGTCAGAAATGGGAATGCCAACACCAAACATGTTTGCGGGACAATACGGAATACATTCTAAAAAAGAATGGACTTCTGTTCAGGATATGCAAAAAGCTGTTGATGTTGTAATAAATATTATTAAAACAGCTGAAAGTAAAAGCTAGTGCTCTGCGCAAAAAATAACTACACATATATTTGTTAAGGAATAGCAAAAAACGATTTTATTCAATTTAAAGATTTT
>JALVEG010000418.1 GCA_027031145.1 Saprospiraceae bacterium
AATTAAAATATTCCTATGTTTTGATCAATGCCGGAATAATTATAGCCTGGATATATTATCAGATAACCGGAATAAAAATACTTACTTATATTTATTGGATCTTGATAATAACAGGCATTTTATTTTTCATGATCTATATTTTCCAATCATTCAAATTCAGGAAAAAGAAACTGGATATTGCAATGAAACATGCATTAGTTGCTTTTATTTTTGCATTATTCCCTTTATTATTGTCTGCAATTGTATTGTTCAACAAGGATTTGAATATTGACCTTCCAATAACGGGTATATCAATATTCTTTATTTTATCGATTATCCTGGGAGTTTATATTAACTTAATAATGGGAATAACATACAGAACATTGCCATTTTTAGTATGGTTATATAAATTTCAAAAATATCTTGGAAAAGCGAAAGTTCCCAAACCGGAACAATTATACTTTAATCTGCCGGGAAACATTCAATTTTATTCATACTTATTGATGTTGTTAACACTATTTACCGGTATGATAATGAATAATAATACTCTTTTAAATATTTCTCCAATATTGATGTTATTGTCTGCAACATTATTTAATGTAAATGTGTTTATTATAATATTTAAAAAACATAGAATAAATCTAAATAGATGAAAACCCCGCAAGAAATAAAGGAAACAGAAGAAAATGTAATGGAAATTTTAAAAACGGTAATAGACCCTGAAGTAGAATTAAATATTGTAGATCTGGGGTTGATATATAACGTTGATTATGATGGCAAAAAAACATTTGATATCACAATGACATTATCCACACCGGCATGTCCGATAGCTGATACAATCGTGATGAACGTCATACAAGCTATTAAAAATGAATATCCTGATTATGAAGTAAATGCAAACCTGACTTTTGATCCTCCATGGACACCTGAAATGATCAGTGAAGAAGGTAAAAAGGTGTTGGGAAGGTAAAGAAAAACGAATCAAGATGAAAAGTTTGTGGAATTAAAATATAAATTTCCATATTGAATCAATATACCGGATTTTCATTTTTTGTCTTGATACAAAAAACGAAACAAAAAAAATCAAGACTGTATTCATTTTTTAACGTTCTAAAAGAAGCTAAAATACTAAATGAATTAAACTCACTCGACTTTGTCAGAGTTCAAACAGTAATTCATTTTTAACGTATTTTAACTCCTTTTGCCACTAAAATGAATAATGTCTTTTAACAACTACCTAAACTAAGAATATATTCTAATCCACAACTTTTCGGCTTGATCCAGAAAAAACACGATACCTGTCCCTTTGGGAGTGGTTTAATATGAATAGTCCCGTATGAAATGCGAGTTACTATAATAAGGAAAAGGAACGCTGATAGATGTTCAATAAATAAAAATAAAAGTTAATTTATTAATTGCCTGATAAACTATTCATCATAGAAATAATGTTTTGTTTTTCAGGTTATCAATAATAATTTTAATATTATTTTGGGTTTTATAGACGTAAATTTAGACGTTTTTCTTAGAAAAAAAAACAATAAAACAATTATATCTTATTGATAATTAGAGAAATAAAAAGTAAATACGAAACAAATTTGTAGCCCCACCAGGACTCGAACCTGGATCTACGGTTTAGGAAACCGCTATTCTATCCCTTGAACTATGAGGCCAAAATTATTATTTTGTATCTACTCAGGTAGAATCATTTTGATGGAAAAAACACTTTTTTTGCCATATTTCAGCTATTTTTTTTGACGTAGCGCCACTCCCGCCTTTTTGCGGGACAAGTTATGCCTTCAAAAAATGAGCTTCATCTGGCAATTCCGATGTACATCGGAATGAATTTTTTCATCTCAAAAGCACCCTACCTGAGTAGATACATATTTCAAATGAGGGTGCAAAGATAATAAATATTGTTTTTATTGAAGCATTTCTTTTATTTCTTTTTCCAGATCCTGCTCGTTTTTGAAAGCACCGAAAAAGAATTTTCTTTTGTCTCCTTTATAAATCATCGTATATGGCAGAGCACCATACCATTCCTGATTTATTTTTCCTGTCCATGATGAATAATCATTATCTACCAGAGCATAGACTTTATTTTTAAGTTTTAATTTTTCGACATAAGGAACTACGGTTTTTTCATATCTTTCCTCATCATCAATATTTATTAAATAAATTTTTAGCTTCTCTTTGCTGTATTTTATCTTCAACTCTTCAAAAAGAGGTAATTCTTTTAAACATGGAGGACAGGTTGTTGCCCAAAAGTTGATAAGATATGTGGTGTCATTATCTTTATTAAAAATATTTTCAATCTTTTCAAAACTACTGACTTTTTCAACATAAACTTTTTCAGTATCTCTGTCAAAAGAAAGAGCAAGAACAAAAATCGTTG
>JALVEG010000419.1 GCA_027031145.1 Saprospiraceae bacterium
TTCAGCTTGCAATGGAAGAATACCTGTCATTGAAGATTTCCAAACTTCAACATAATACTCAGTGAATGGGAGATATGGTAAAAATGTCAACAGGAAAATAATAGCGGGAAATATTGCCAGAAAAAAACTAAATGACATAGCTTTAGCTCTGATCATTATATCTTCTTTAAGGGATTCTTTATATGCAAAAAGAAGAGTATCATATACAGGAACTCCGTCAAATCCCGGCAAAGTAGTTTTTTTAGCCCAAATGTTGATCTTTCTGATTATTGGCAATTCTAAAAAACTATTCCATTTATTTTCAAAATAATTACTCAAAATACGGTATTAAATTATCTGTTAAAATCTTTGGGGCTGAAACCCTTTTACCTGTTTCCATATCAACAAAAAACAATTTTACTACTCCTTTATTTATCAATTCTTCTTTTTCATTATAAATATTACAATAAAATGTAACCATTTTGCCAGGCATCTCTTTTATTTGAGTTTCTATCGTTAAAAGATCATCGTAAAATGCAGGTTTTATATATCTGGCTTCCATGCTTACAACCGGTAACATCACTCCCCAAACTATTTCGAAATCTTTGTAAGAAAATCCTAAAGACCTTATGGTTTCAACCCTGCCTATTTCATAATATTTGGCATAATTGCCATAATAAGAGTATCCCATTTGGTCTGTTTCAGCATATCTGACCCTGATTTGATATTTGAATGAATACATAATTAATTTCGTTTTACAGGACAAGTCATACAATGAGATCCGCCTCTTCCTCTTGACAATTCAGTAGAGGGTAAAGTTATGATTGTATCTTTTATATCCTGAGGTTTCAATTTGTTTTTAGCAATATCTTTAAGTAGTTTTTCCGCATGCAATATTTTATAACCGGCTTCTTCAAAAGCCTCTTCTGTTTTTAGATTCCTGTCATATGTTAAGGCTACTCCCGGTTTTAATGCGACCAGATTGCAACCGTCAGTCCATTGTTCCCGTTCCTGATAAGGGTAAATGCCTTTTCCTCCGAAAATAAAACGAGCTTCAGGATCTATTTCTTCTAAAAATAATTCTTTTACCGATAAATACTTTTTAATTTGTCCGGATTTGTTGTAAACTTTGACCAATGACCCAATCCCGTCATAAATTATCGGTTTATATACAACCCAGTCATGAGTGTTTATTTGGGTGAAAATTGTATCCAAATGCATAAAATTTCTTTCATGAGGAATTTCTATTTCCACTACATTATCAATTATGTGTTTCTCAAAAAGGAAATCCTTTAGCAAATTAATAGCATGTTGGGAAGTTCGTTCACTATGACCTATAAATAAATAGTTTTCATTAACGATCATAACATCTCCGCCCTCCATTGAAACTGATTTGCCCCTTCTTGAAGGAGGGAACAGATCAATGTCATTTAAATCTATTACCTTTTTGTTTTTCCGGGTTTCCAAAAACATCGGATGAGAATTGAGGATGAATCTGGCTAATAGATTTTCTCTGTGTCTTGCTTCTCTGGCAGCTTTAGTGATCAGAATATGATTCTTTATCACAACAGCAATGTCCCTGGTAAATATGAAATTGGGTATGGAATCAAAAAGATATGAATCCTCTTTTTCGCAATAACCGGTGATTAGCAAATCAGTTAAACGCTCTGAATCCAGTTCCATCATAGTTCTTTTTGCCTTAGCCGGAAGTTCTTCAAATCTTACTATATCATCGATCAACTTTTCTTTTACTACATTAGAATAATCCAAAGCTTGTTCAAGCAAAGTCTCAATTTCAAGTACATTTTCATTTCCTGCAAAGAATTTCAGGACATCAGTGAAAATATCGTGTTCTTTCTGCATCAAAGGAAGATGGATGATATCATCAAAAAGCAATTCTTCTGCTTTTTGTGGAGAAATCCTGGATAATCCCTTATCCGGTCTGTGAATAATAACTTTATCCAATTTTCCTATTTCCGAAAAAACTTTTGGTTCCATCTAATTTTGTTTTATGTCCTGCAAAGATAAGAAACTTATTATATTTGCATAAATTTTTAATATGAAGCGAAAATATTATGCTGCTATTGATATAGGAACTAATGCAGGAAGAATGTTGATTGGTTATGTTGTAAATAATAACGGACATAAGGTTGTTAAACAGGTTCAGTTGGTTCGTGTACCATTGAGATTAGGTGAAGATGTTTTTGATACAGGATTTATTAGCGAAGAAAAATTAAAAAAATTTATATTGACTTTGAAAGCATTCAGGTTTCTGGCTAAAGCATATGATATTAATAACATAATGGTTTGTGCGACATCTGCTATGCGGGAGGCTGAGAACAGCGACTATGTTATTTCCAAAATATATGAAAAAACAAAATTATCATTG
>JALVEG010000420.1 GCA_027031145.1 Saprospiraceae bacterium
CAAACAAGGTGTATTTCATTTTTTCGCATTGCGGGTTGGGTTCTCCTTTATTTATCCCTTTGGGAGGAGTCAGAGGCAAAGGAAGGGAAAAGCGAAAAAATGAAATGCACCCCGCAAACATGTTACAGCAGGAAAAATAGATGAAATAATCAAATAGTTTTCAAGTGAAAACAATCTGGTAATATATGAATATACGACTATAGTGAAAATTAAAAATTCAAATTCTTCATCATATTAATCGCTATATACTTTAAATACTCTGCACTGTTCTTCATAGCATCATCAATACTAGCAGAATGGGAAATGATCGTATCTATATAATAAGGGTTAAGTTTTTCAAGGTCGGAATCCGGCAATTCATTTATACCAACAAATAAAATCAAAGGTTTATTAAATTCGTTAGCCAATTGTGCTACCCTGCCAACTACTTTTCCCTGCAAAGATTGTTTGTCAAGTTTTCCTTCTCCTGTAACAACATAATCCGTTTCCTTCAAATGTTGCTTAAATTCTGTAACATCAATAATAAAATCGATTCCGCTTTTAATTACAGCACCGGCCAATCCACACATACCTGCCGGAACACCACCGGCTGCACCGCCTCCCTCAATAATTGAGATATCCACACCGGTTTTATTCCTTACTATTTCAGAAAAATTTCTTAATCCTTTATCCAAGAATTCAATTTCGGATTTAGAAGCACCTTTTTGTTTTGCATAAACATAAGCAGCGCCTTTTTTGCCTGCCAATCTATTTTCTACATCACTCAATACATAAAACGAAATCTTGTTAGGATCATATCTTAAAGAAGTATTATCAATAAATTTAACTTTTATCAAATTTTGACCTGAGGGATAAAGTTCCCTGTCATATTTATCCATGAATTTGTACCCCAATGCCTTTAAAATACCCATACCTGCATCATTGGTTGAACTTCCACCAACAAATAAAAAAATATTTTTAGCTCCTTTATTTATAGCATCCAGTATTATCTCACCGGTACCATAAGTAGATGTAAATAAAGGGTTTTGTTTTTCTTTTTCCAACAAAACCAATCCGGAAGCAGATGCCAATTCGATGTAAGCATTTTCATTATCCAAAAGATAACCTGCTTTTATTTTTTTTCCTAAGGGATCACTAACCTCTTTAATTATAATTTCTCCTGATAAATAATTTTCCAATACCGCCAATGATCCTTCTCCACCGTCAGCAAGAGGATGCAAAACAACTTTTATATCAGGATTATGTCCGGACAAACCTTTTTTGATAGCAATGCAGGCGTCTATAGCCGAAAGCGACCCTTTAAATTTGTCCGGAGATAATAGAAATATCATCTGAGACTATTGCACTATCAATTTTTTGTAATAAATGCTATTGTCAATGTTCATTTTAACAAAGTAAACTCCTGATTTTAGCATTGAAATATTTACTATCTTTTCAAATTCATTTCTTTCTATCATTTCATGTTCTATCAATTTTCCAGTCACATCCAGTATGGTAATATCAAGAGAATTTACATCACCACTCAGCTTCTTAATAAAAATGAAATCTTTTGCCGGATTAGGAAATATTTCAACTAATTTACCAAAATTTAAAGTATCATTTTCAATACCTGTCCTGAAATCAGCAGTTGTAAATGTAAATTCACCACAATCATAAGCATTTCCATATTTATTGTAAGGTGTCAAATTAACATATATTGTCGAATTTAATGGTAAATCACCTGCATCAAAAGAAGTAACATTTCCAACGTCAAATTTATTCAAAATATCTTTTCCCTGACTTGAAGTACCGAGTTGTAAATAATATCCTTTAGCATTTTCAACCTGACTCCAGATTATCGGAGTATTATAAGGCAAACTATCTGTTTTTCCTCCTTCAAAATTTAATCCTGCTGAACATACCGGTAATTTTGAACACATTCCTTTATCCGAGTTACAAAATGCACTGAAATTTCCATTACCGGGCAATTTATTATTACCGATAAAATTAATAGTTTGTCCGCACAGATTTTTTAATTTATCAGGAAAACATCCTTCCAGATCATTAAATGAAACATCTAAAGTTTCCCATTTTTTATCTCCCAATGATTCCGGTATTTTATTGGAAATATTATTGTTTCTCAAATTTAAATAAGCTAAACTGTTGGCAAGGGAAATTTGTCTTGACAATTTACCTGTCAGCTCATTATTTGATAAATCCAAAACAGCAAGTGATTTCAAAAACCATAGTTGAAATGGAAGAGACCCTGAAAATGAATTATTTGACAAATCAATATTCCGTGCATTTTTAAGAGTTCCGATTGAAACCGGAATTTTACCTGAAAAATTATTATTTGAAAGATTAAAATTGCTCATATCAGGCCAATTATTAAAACTTGATGAAATCGCTCCTGAAAAATTATTATCGCTAAGATTTAAATATCTCAATTTATTTAAAGATGTAAGCTCATCAGGAAATTCACCGGAAAAATCATTATCACTTAAATCAAGATTTTGCAATCCTGTTAATTTTGATATACTCGAAGGAATTTTACCCTTAAGTGAATTGCCGGATAGGTACAATGATTTTAAAAACTCCAATTGTCCTATTACACTATCAATTTCACCTGAAAGATTATTTCCTGTAGAAAAATAAGAAGGACTATTATCAAAGTTTCCATCCAAGTCCAATGAAATAACTCTTCCTTCTCCATTTGTCTTCACGCCATACCATTTGCTGATATCACAATTTGTTGTATCCCATTTATTTTTCCAAAATTCTCCACCTGTTTTTTTATAGAATTCAATCAAAGCATTTTTATCGTCAAAAAAGCAACCTACATAAAGAATATCACTCAGACAGGAACTGGCATATCCATTACTATTATAAGGAATTATCTCAATAAAAACCTTCCCTTCATACTCTATATTTTCCCAATTATAAGAAGTGACATTTCCTACATCCAAACTATCGACAATATCATTGGCTCCTTTTTCCGAACCTATAATAATAATATATCCTTCAACATTATTGATCTTTCTCCATTTAAGTTCCACGCTTTCTTCCAAGATTTTTGACCCTGTAACCGGTGAGATCAGATTGGTACATAATGGTAATCCAGAATCAAGATCATAAAGATCGGTTTGCCACATTCCCCTCCCATAGGTACCTGCCCGCAATTTCCCAAATTGTCTGTTAATTTCCAATTCTCCAATTCTGACTGGTGGCATACCATCGTTGAAAGGTATCCAATCTGTCATAGTATTATCGGTATAAAAAACGCCTATATAAGATCCGAGATAAACACTTTCTATATCATTGTTTTGAACAACAACCGCAGTCATTGGAACCTTTGGTAATGTCCCGTCAATTTTAATCCAATTATTTCCACCGTCTTCACTTTTAAAAACATCATTATTTACTACTATCCAAAGTTTGTTTTCATTTCGCGGGCTAACTGCTATTTCCCTGATCGTATTTCCATTGGGTTTATTTATTTCGTCCCAGTTAGAACCCTTATCTGTTGATTTAAATATTTTATTCAAATAATAAACATAAATATAATTATTATTAGAAGGAGCTACGGTAATACCCCTTATCGTCTCCCCGTTATTAAGTGACCCGGAAATTTTCTCCCAATTATCTCCTTTGTCCGAGGATTTCCAAACACTTTCAAATCCGGCATACATAATATCAGGTTCTATCGGATCCATAACGAAGGGAGTAACCCAAGCCCCTGACTCATTTGTAATTGAAGGATTAATCATATCATGAAAGTTGGAACCTCTGTTTGTCGATTTTCTTAAATAACCTTGTTGATAACTTGCAAAAACATTATTTGAATTGCTATAATCTATCAAACAATCCATTCCATCGCCTCCCATCACCCTGAACCATCCTGTAATATCCATCATATGTGATCCGTTATCCTGAGAACCACCTATTATCAAATCAGGAGTATTTGCGGCAGAACTGATTTTATAATACTGGGTAATGGAAAGATAATCATTCAAATGATGGAAGCTAACTCCTTTATTGTCCGAATAGTAAACACCACCGTCACTTCCCACAAATAAATCATTTGTACCTGGTTGAAATCCCAAAAAGTGATGATCAACATGTACCGGATTTGACCAGCTACCCATTCTATTCCAGGTTTTTCCTCCATTAACAGACCTATACGCATTCACTCCTCCTGCAAATAATTCATTAGGATTGTCAGGAGAAACTCCGAAAGTCCAATCATACCAGGATTGTGATCCCATTTCAGGAGGAGAAGTAACATTAACTTCAGAAAATGTCAATCCATTATCATCTGAAATATAAATACCTTCGAAATCATTAGAATCCCATCCACTATTATTTATTCCTGCAAAAAGGAATACTTTATCCGGGGCAGCCGGAGTAACCGCAATAGCAATTCTTCCAACTGTGGAAGGAAGACTATCGATTTTCACTGCTTTAAAGCTGTTTCCTGCATTGGTGCTTCTAAAAAATTTTGAATTTGCATTATTATAAGAATAATCGGTAGCATAAATATAATTAAAATCTCCCGGTTTAAACTCCATATGTTTTATATATTTTCCTGATAAGGTTTTGGTCCATGAGTCACCACCATCTATTGATTTAAAAATTCCGATATTTGTTGACACAATTAGTGTTTCTGTTGATTCAGGATCTATCAGAACTCTCGTGATTTTATTAACATTTGTCAGATTCAATTTTGTCCAGGTTTGTCCACCGTCAATAGATTTCATAAGACCATAGGTATATGTATCTCCAGCGTCTCTATCACCCGTAGCTACATACATAACATCTGTATTGTCCGGATCAATAGCGATATCCGAAATACCCATCATTCTAAAATCATTTGAATAAAATGTCCATGATGCACCCCGGTCAACTGATTTCCATAAGCCACCGGCAGGAGCACCAAGCCAAAGAATATCCGTATCATTAGGATCAAAAGCAACAACATTTACCCTGCCTATACCATATGAAGAAATAAATCCAAAGGGGCCCAATTGTTCCCAATTTCCTCCGGAACTACGATATAAACCGGACTTCAGGTTTTTTTTATAATTCAAATATTCTTTTTCAACCGCAGATTTATCAAATACTCCTGTCGAATCCACAAAATATTCCATCCAATATTCCCACCTTTTAAAAATCTTATATCCATCATCTTTTACATAATTATGATCTTTCCATTTTTTATAAAAAGCTTCTTTCACATCCTTCAAATTATAATCGGATCTTAAGATCATTTCTTCCCATGAAACATTATCCGGTTCATTTGAAGGAATTTTATTTTCTTGAGAAAAGAGAGTACTTGTTACAAAAAGAGAAATTAACAGTATTAATGCTTTATTCATTAGTATAAAAATTTTATTAATAAAAAATCCAAATATAAATAATAAACGAAAATTGTTTTAATAATGTGATAGAAATTCATTAAAATATATTATCTAAAGACATCTTTTAAATAAAAAACTTATATGTATTTTATAAATTGAAACCAATTTCTTGATTTTAAATACTTTTTATCGCTTTCATTTTCAAAAGCCTCTTTTTCAAAGGAAATATTCCTATAAGCTTTATATCTGGATTTATACTTAAGATATTTAATTAAAAATTCCGAAAGGTATATCAAATAAAAAGGGATGATCAATAATTCAAGTTGCTGCCTGATATGGATTTTTTCATGATTTATCAGAATTTTATTATCTTTTAATTTTTTATCTTTCAATAAAATAAAAGGGAAAAGAGTAATTGCCTGAGCAAAGTTAAGAGTAATAAATTTCACCAATATTTTACTTTGGATTATTATCATAAAAATAAAGGTAATAATATTTTCAAAAAATTTCACTTTTTATCTTTGTAGAATTATAAAAATAATTATACCTTTGCGTTCCGTTTTGAAAAGTTAAGAACGGAGGGGTGGCAGAGCGGTTGCAAAGTTTCGTTAGAAACAAGTCCCTTTGGGAAATGCACCGGTCTTGCTCCAATGGAATTAAAAAAATATTCGGAGGGGTGGCAGAGCGGTTGAATGCACCGGTCTTGAAAACCGGCGTACTCGCGAGGGTACCGAGGGTTCGAATCCCTCCTCCTCCGCAAATCAAAAAGAGCAATACGAAAGTGTTGCTCTTTTTTTATATTATAAATCAACTCAAGCTCTGCTTGAAAGTTGATTTATAATATAAAAAAAGAAATAATTCGTAGAATTATCTTTTTGATTTAACTGCTCTCCCTTCAAGGGATCAACGTAGTTAATCCCGACTTTAACCATTTTTCAACTCAGTGTTTCATCGGGAGAAGGCAGCAGAGCAAATAAGCAAAAATATACTTGGTTTCTAAACAATCATTATACCATACCCGTTAAAATCATAATAAATCTGATCTAAATGTACCTGATTTTTATTCTAACTATAATTATTTATATGTTTTTGCATAGTTTTTTGGCTCACAATAAAGTCAAAGAATATATTTACCGTAATTTAATTAAAGAAAGGTATTACAGGATCTTTTTCATAAGCTATGCTACTCTTTTTTTGATCCCGATAGCTTATTTATATTTTATTGCAAATAAAACAGTATATTTTGAAACTAATATTTTTTTAAGTGCCCTTGGTATTATTCTCATAATATTCTCAATTTATATTTTTTATATATCCTTCAAAAATTATGATTTTAAGGAATTTTTAGGTCTGGACAGGATTAATTCCGAACATAAAATTCATTATCAATTGAATACGGGAAGTATCAATAAATATGTCAGACATCCACTGTATTCGGCAAGTTATCCTTTAATGACCGGAATATTTCTATTGTCACCTGACAATTATATTCTTGCCGGTTGTATTATTATTTCGATATATTTGCCTATTGGAATTATATTTGAAGAACAAAAGCTTATCGAAGAATACGGTGAAAAATACAAGGATTACATGAAAAATGTCCCAATGTTAATTCCCCTGTTAGTGTCTCATATTAAAAAATAATCCAATAAACCTGCAACTGAAAGCGCAAATACCAAATACCTTAAAAACTTACCTATTGTCATCCAAATTATTGAAGGGATTATTGACAATTTGAATATTCCGCCAAATAAAACTATAAAATCTCCAATAAAAGGCACCCAGGATAATGCCATAGAATAGGTGCCATATTTATTCACTATTTTTTCAGCCTTTTGATATCTTTTAATATTTTTTTCAGACATTTTTTTTAGAGCAATATCTCCACCTTTCCATCCCATATAAAATGTAATAATTCCCCCTATCACATTTCCGATAGTAGCTACAATAACAGCGGACAAAATTATAATTTTACTATTTTGTTGTATCATTCCTGCCAGAAACACTTCAGATGAAACAGGAAAAAAAGTTGCTGCTACAAGACTCCAAAAAAACAATATAAAATATTGATATAACATATAATTATATCCATTTAACTTTAGGAAAATCCATTCTGTGCGGCAACAATTTATTTTTCGGATATACTCTAAATGTAAAATCATAAACTCCTGACATAGTCGCCGGAATTTCTCTATGATAAACTGCAATATTACCATCCAATTTATTCAATTTCAAGTTGAATACATACAAAAGTTCTTCTGTACCATCCTGTTTTTTTCTTCCTAACAATATTTCAACACTGATATCTTCAGGATCCAGTCCATCCAAATTAAGTTTTAATTTCACATTCAATTTTTCACCCAAAATCAGTGGTCTGATATTTGAATCGGGATATTCTGCCCCCAGTATCGTTATATCATCCCATTTCTCAAGAATTTTATTTTTCCAATCTACAATTTCATTGGCTATTTTATAATTATCATTTGAAATCTCTTTTGTCCTTTTGATCTGAGGTTTATAAAATTTATTGTCATAATCCTCAATCATTCTTTTCATAGTAAAGTCAGGAACTATTTCGGCAATATTTTTTTTAATCATATCTACCCAGGCATCAGGAATATTATCTTTGTCCCTTTCATAAAAGGCAGGTTGTATTTCATCTTCCAACAAATTATAAATTGTCAAAGCATCTAAAGCATCCTGAAACTCCTGATTTTCATATGTTCTTTCTTCTTTTAAAGCCCAACCTGCACCTTCAACATAGCCTTCTGCCCACCAACCATCAAGAACACTTAAATTCAAAACCCCATTCATAATCGCTTTCTCCCCGCTTGTTCCAGAAGCCTCAAGAGGTCTTGTGGGATTGTTCAACCATACATCCACTCCCTGAACCAGATATTTGGCAAGAGTAATATCATAATTTTCAACAAAAAACACTTTACCGATAAATTCAGGAGATTTAGATATTTCAATTACTCTTTTTATCAGATCCTGCCCTGCTTTATCATTTGGATGAGCTTTACCGGCAAAAACAATTTGTACAGGTTTATTTTTATCATTGACAATTTCTTTTAATCTGTCAATATTTTTAAATATCAACAATGCTCTTTTATAAGTAGCAAATCTTCTTGCAAAACCAATTGTCAAAACATCATCTCTTAATCCTTCCAACATCTTAAATATCACACGAGGAGATTCATTTCTTGCAATCATTTCTTCTTTCAACCTCTCTTTTAAGTAATCAACCATCTTTTTTCTATAGAAATTCCGTAAGTTCCAAATATCTCTGTTCCTTACTTCGTAAATCTTACTCCACATGTCTTTATCAAGCTGTTTTTCATAATATTTCTCATCCAAAAACTCTTTATAAAGTTTACTCCATTTGGTTCCTGCCCAAAAAGGTAAATGAACTCCATTTGTAACATAAGTAATATGAGACTCCTGCGCAAAATATCCGGGATACAATCTATCAAACATTTTTTTGCTAACAGCCCCATGTATTTTACTTACTCCATTCATCTCCTGAGATAGATTAGCTGCTAATATACTCATCGAAAATTTTGAAGATTTATTCTTAGGATTGATCCTGCCCAAACTCATAAATTCATTCCATGTTATCTGCAACTTTTCATTAAAGTTAGGTAAAAAAGCCCTTATCATCTCCTCAGGAAATTCATCATGGCCTGCCGGAACAGGAGTATGTGTTGTAAACAAACTTGAACTCCTTACTATCTCTCTGGCAACACAATAAGATAAATTCTCTTTTTCAATATAATTCCTTAACCTTTCAATTCCCGTAAAGGCAGCATGGCCTTCATTGATATGTACCATATTTGGTTTGATCTCCAATTCATTTAATAATCTCACTCCACAAATACCTAATAAAATTTCCTGCAATAATCTCATTTCCAATCCACCTCCATATAATTGAGCAGTAATCTTTTTATCCTGAGGATTATTTTCATCAATATCAGTATCCAAAAGATACAAAATATTTCTTCCAACATAAACTTTCCATGCTTGAGCAACTAGAATTCTTCCCGGTAAGGATATCCTTACTTTTAACCTCTCCCCTTTTTTATTTTTAACAGGTAAAATCGGTAAATGGGTAAATCTCTGGGGAGTCAACGTCGAAATTTGATCTCCGAGCAGTGTTATTTTCTGTTTAAAATATCCAAATCTGTATAGCAGTCCTACTCCAACCATATTGTAATTGCTGTCACTGGCTTCTTTCATATAATCCCCTGCAAGAATCCCGAGACCTCCTGAAAATATTTTCAATGTATCGTGCAAACCAAATTCCATACTAAAATAAGCAATAGTATCCTCTGGCTTTTCGACAGACATATAAGTCCTGAATTCTTTTTCTACTTCTTGCAGATTTTTTAAAAACATTTCATCTTTTGACAATTTTTTAAGTTTTCTAATATCCAGTTTTTCCAATAAAGTGACCGGATTATGTTCTACTTCTTCCCAAAGATCAATGTTTATATATTTAAAAAGCGATTCAGCTTTTTTATTCCATGTCCACCATAAATTTTTTGACAATTCTTCTAAAAACGAAATATTCTCCGGCAAATCAGGTTTTATAAAAATCTTTTTCCAATTCGGTTGTCTGGAATCCAGCTCTTCAAATTTTATTCCCTCATATTTATAATCTACATATTCATCAATATTTTCTTTTCTTATATCAGCTTTTCCAACCGCAAGATCATATGCTTCTATATATTTTGAAATCAAATTTTTCCATAGTGCCAATTTAGATAAGTCAAATGCCCTTATACAACTCATCATAAATTTATCAGCAGGTAAAGTTGAAAAATCTCCAATTATGTCAGTTAATTCTTTAATTACTTCCTCATCATTATCATCAGTCCGTTCTATAACAAATGCTCCTTTATTTTCCGAATCCAGTTTATCTTTTATCCATGCTCCAAAACCGGCAAGTGATGTAGTCACGGTAGGAACGTGAAAGGCAAGACTTTCCATAGGAGTATAACCCCAGGGTTCATAATATGACGGGAATGCTGTAAAATGAAATCCCAATAAAAAGTCATAATATTTAAGATCAATAATACCATCATTCCCATTTAGGTAAACAGGAACAAAAATTATTTTAACTTTATCTTCCTTGGAATTTTTCATTCCAAGTTGTTTTAACAAACTCAAAACAGGATCACTATCAGGATAAAACAATTCATGAGTACAGAAAAAAGCTCTTTCATCATCTGTTTTTTGCCCGGCCATTCTTTGTTTTACAACAGAATTAACACCTTTGGTACCTGCAGGAACTGCAATAATTGCAATTATTTCCCTATCAGGATCTTCTTTATTCAAATCTGCTAATGATTTAATAAAAACATCAATCCCTTTATTTTTAAATTCGTATCTTCCGCTATTCAAAATATAAAAAGGATTTTCACTAATTTCATAACCCAGTACAGCTTCACTTACTTCCTTCAGTTTATTTCTGGACAACTGTTTTTTTATATTAAATTCATTTTGGATGGGAACCATTGAATCTTCAAATCCATTGGGAGTGACTATATCAGGTTCCTTTTTAAGAAGGTATTTACATTCTTTTGCCGTGATTGAAGATACGGTTGTAAAAGAATCAGCATGCTCAGCAGATAATCTTTCCAGAGAATATTTTGCAGTAATATTGAATTTATTAGCTAAAGCCTGTGGATTATACTCTGCCAATTTACTATAAAGCGGTAAATGATTTCCTGCGATAGTTCTACCTAAAATCGTAGCATGGGTAGTGAAAACCGTACCTATTTCCGGTTGATTTTCCTTTAAATAAAGTATACCGGAACCAGTCATCCATTCATGAAAATGAGCTATTACAGATTCATATTGTAAAAGATTGTATTTGTAAAAAGATTCAATAACCTGTGCTGCCGCATACCCAAACATCACAGGTTCAATATAATCCCATTCTCCCCTTAAAGAATCCAATTTATATTTTTCCCAAAAATGTGCAAATATTTTGTCTTTATCTTTAAATAATGATGTAAAATCAACCAAAACAACAATGGGTACGGAATGAATATTCCAATGCCCTACCCTTATCTTTAAACCGTTTTTAGCCGCCTGCATTCTCCATGCTTCAAACAAAGTCTTATCTTCGATAAATTCTTTATTTCCTTCATCTTCTTTTGCCAAATCAGGTCCTATCATTATCACTTTATCATATTTTTCCATAAGGCTTTTTGCCTTGGATGAAATAACTGTATATATGCCACCAACCTTATTGCATACTTCCCAACTTACTTCAAAAACAGTAGAAATTTTATTACTCATATATATTGTATTTTTATTTATTTCAATAAAATAATTATTCGCTTTATTACGAAATTAATAAATTTGTCATGAAAATTTTAGATTAAGAATGCAAAGGTAACAATTTATTGCTAACAATTACTAAAATACAAGCCTTAGCTTCAATTATCCAATCTGAGATCCGAAGACATTTTTCTTTGAAGTAAAATTATTCAATCAATGCCAAATTTAAAGTGTTTTCTTGCTGACACTATGCAGATAAATGTTTTTATTTCCGGCTTTATTTTATAAAATATTTTTTAATATGATACCTCATTCTTTGTTTGGAATTATCAATAACTTTTTTTGAAAGTTTTGATTTTTTAGGATTAAATTTATCCAATCTGACAGCCAATTGTTTATTTACGACTTTTTTCACCTTTGATTTCAATTCTTCACTCGAATTATAAAAACTACATAAAATAGTTTCTTTATCAAATTTTTTTAAAAAAGTTTTAAGCTCTTTTTCATCAAGATTATTTAGACTTTCAAATAAAATATGACTTGCATTTTTTGTTTTAGATCTTTCTTTCTTTTTTGGTTTCTTTGATGATTTTGATTTTTCTGCTTTTTCGCTTTTAGCAGGCAGATATTCTTTAAACTCTTCAGGTAAATACTCTTTATATTCTTCCGGCAGATTTTTTCCTGCCAATTCGATACAATCTTTTACCCTTATTTCAAAATCAGACAACACATTCATAAAATTAATAAAAGCGTCATAAGGAGATCCGTATGGATTAAAATATTTATGAACATCGCCATCGGAAAACCATTTGGTACACATATAATAAAAATGGTCACTTGTCTGCAAATATTCCCAATCTTTCAAAATATTATATTCTCCACAACTTTTCACAAGTCCTTCCAGGGCATATAACTTATCAAATGCTTCATCCTGCAATTCATTTCCAAGCCAGGCAGTAAGATCCCTTTCTTCATCAGCCCAGGAAATAGGATATGGAACATGCAATTTAGCAACAGGTTGAAATTTTTCACTAACTTCTGCCGGTGTATTAAATTCAAAATCACTGTGTTTAAACACTTCGGCAGGCAGTGCTCTCATAAAATCAAAAATACCGGTTTCAGCCCATTGATGTTCGCCAAATGTCTCATAATCCATAAATAGATTGATTACTTGTTCGTCGGGAGCGATTTGATTGAGCCATCCTACATATTTATCTGCAGTCAAAGGCCATTCGTTCCATGCTCTTTCCGAAAACCTAAAAGCTATATCATCACTCAACTGGAAGTTTTTCAGCAAAAGTTTTAGTTTAGGATTAATAGCATTAGTATAGATATAATTTGGCGATTTCCATCCTAATATATGCTTTGCTCCTTCGGTAAGCATCGTTTTGAATCCCATATCAGCAACCATAGCTCCAATTTCATCTGAATATATCAATTCGGTATTTCTGAAAGTAACAGGATTCTGACCGAAAAATTCCTTTATTTTAGTCTTTTGTTCACTTACCTGTTTTGTAAATTCGTTTTTACTTTTTAATGCAGATAAAGCATGCGGATATGTTTCTGCTAAAAATTCTACTGACCCTGTTTCCGCCAATCTTTTGAAACTTTCCAACACTTCGGGATAATACATTTCAAATTGATCCAAAGCTGTACCTGAAATTGAAAAACTAACTTTGAAGCGACTTCCATATTCATTGATCAGATCCAACAATAATTGATTCATTGGAAGATAGCATTTATCGCCAACTCTTCTCATGATATAATCATTTTGAAAATCATCGTAATAATGATGATCTTTGCCTATATCAAAAAATCTGTATTTTCTTAATCTAAAAGGTTGATGAACCTGAAAATAAAAACAAATAGATTTCATAACTTATATTTTATTTAACTAAATCCGCATAAAAGCCAAGCAATAATTTTGCTGCATTTTCCCATTTCAAATTATCCACTTCGGTTTTACCATATTTTTTAAACATTTCCGATAATCCTTTATAATGCAACAGTCCATAAATATAATCCGACATCGCATCAATATCCCAAAAATCAACTTTCAAAGCATGTTTCAGAATTTCAGAAACACCGGATTGTTTTGAAATAATAACAGGGACATTAGAACGCATAGCTTCTAGCGGGGAAATACCAAATGGTTCGGAAACACTTGGCATAACATAAACATCGCTCAAAGCAAACATTCTGTCCACGTCTTCTCCTTTAAGAAATCCTGTAAAATGAAATTTATTGGAAATTTTCAATTGAGCGACCCTTTTAATTATTTTATTCAGCATATCACCGGAACCTGCCATTACAAACCTGACATTTTCATCTTTTTGTAATACTTTATATGCTGCCTCTACAAAATAATCAGGACCTTTTTGAAAAGTAACCCTTCCAAGAAAAGTCACTATTTTTTCTTTTACGTTTTTCTTTTCATTTGCAAATACTTTTTTATAAATCGGCTCTACCGCATTATGTATTACTTTCACTTTTTCAGGAGGAATACCATATTTATTAATTACAATATTTCTGGTAAGATTGCTAACTGCAATAACCAAATCTGCTGCTTCCATCCCCCTTTTTTCTATTTCATAAACAACATTGTTTATATTTTCTCCCGACCTGTCAAATTCTGTTGCATGCATATGTACAACCAATGGCGCACCACTTATATTTTTCGCAGCTATTCCCGCTTCATAAGCCAGCCAGTCATGAGCATGAATCACATCAAATTTATCCTTATTCACTATTTCGGTTGCAATAAGGGCATATCTTTGGACTTCTTCCAGAATATTTTCACCGTATTTTCCTGAAAACTCATACTTCTCAGAAAATACTGAGTCCCCTATATTTTCTACATAATTTTCTTTTACATTCAATAATCTAAAATATTCTTCGGGAGTCTGATAAGGAACAAGTCTGGAATTGATTTCAATATAATGAAGATTTTTCTGATGTTCTATAAAGTGCCTGTCAAATATATTTAATGTCACATCACTGGCATTGATTAACTTTACATTCTTATCTTCATCTCCATATGCTTTGGGAACAACAAATGTGACATC
The DNA here is from genome assembly GCA_027031145.1 of Saprospiraceae bacterium. Classification (GTDB taxonomy): domain Bacteria; phylum Bacteroidota; class Bacteroidia; order Chitinophagales; family Saprospiraceae; genus JADJGA01. Next base: position 14,690 of record JALVEG010000420.1, read on the forward strand.
TGCACCCCGTTTTAGCAATCCTTTTACCAGCCCGTAACTTGCTGTACCAAGTCCTCCGGTGATATGTGGAGGAAATTCCCATCCGAACATTAATATTTTCATTTATTAAAATATTTTTTATTTATACATCGATTTCTATTTAAAACAAAATCAAAAACTCAAAACAAATGCTTCTTACAAACCACCTCCAAACCTAGTCTTCTGTCAAATAAATTTGACAGTCCAACACCCACCAATTCAAAACAACGAATAAGGAACAGAGAACAAAAAAACAATATTCCAACATTCATTTTTGCTCTACTGCCCTCTAACTCCCTAAAGGGAGAACCTCAACCCGCAAATTCCAATTCAATATATAACACCTGCATTTTTTTTAAACCCTGCCTTTGCGGTTTACCCCGTGAAATCAACGAAGTATTTCACCGGGGGTTGCTACCTCACCCTGTCGTTTTACGTAACGCAGTGGAGTAAAACTACAAGGGGGAGCGTTGTGCCTTTGCGGGATGCCAGAAGCCTGCCCTGTGAAATTCAGTTATGAATATTTCACAGGGGGGCAGCTGTGCCTAAAACCTCAAAACTTTAAAACATCCTAAACACTCATTCCTTCGTTTTATACCAAATAAATTTGACAGTCCAACACCTGCCAATTCAAAACAACGAACAAGGAACAGAGAACAAAAAAACAATATTCCAACATTCATTTTTGCTCTACTGCCCTCTAACTCCCTAAAGGGAGAACCTCAACCCGCAAATTCCACTTCAATATATAACACCTGCATTTTTTCTAAACCCTGCTTTTGCGGGCTGGATGAGGGGGCAGCTGTGCCAAAAACTTTCAAACTTGCAACATGCAACAATCCCTCCATCCCATCATTCCCCAAATCTCTTTCAATCTATATTCAATCTAAAACCAATCTACTCCACTACCATTCCACAACCTTATCACTCCTCCCTATCCTTTATTTCCTGAATTATATCCATAACCCTTAAAATCTCTGCGACACTCCATGCCTGTGATATAGCTCCCCGTGCAGTATGCGGAGGATTACCATCAAATATTTCTGATATTGTTCCGATACCGCGCTCCAATAGTGTCTTTTCAAACTGCTCAAGATACCATTCTATTTTATTTATTCCGGCTTTACCTCGTATTTTCAAATAAGCTTCAGCATAATGCCCAAACAACCATGGCCAAACAGTTCCCTGATGATACGCTTTATCTCTGGTAATTTGATCTCCTTCGTATTTACCTTCATAGGCAGGATTTTTTGGTGATAATGTTCTTAATCCTCTTGTCGTCAACAATTCATTCTTAACAACTTTCACCACACTTGCTTTGATCTTATCTTTAACCGGTGAATAAGGTAAAGATGCTGCAAAAATCATATTAGGTCTTATGTCCCAATTCTTATAATCACCATCTACATAATCTGCCAGATAACCTTTTCTTTCATCCCAAAAGGTATTGGTGAACGAATCCGGTATAATTTCCGATATTTCCTTCCATGAGGTCAAATCTATTTTTGCTTTTGCTTTTTGAGCTATTTCCATAAAAAACATTATGGCATTATACCACAAAACATTTATCTCTACCGGCATACCTTTTCTTTGAGTCACGGGTTTACCTTCGGCAATAGCATCCATCCAAGTCAAAGCTTTGCCTTGTTCTCCTCCATATATCAATCCGTTTTCCTGCATCTTGATATTATACTCAGTACCGTTTTTATATCCCTCGAGTATAACTCTCATCTTTTGTCCGTATTTTTTCCAGACTTCTTTATATTTTCCTGTCTTATAGACATATTGCTGAATTGCCCAAAAATACCACATCGGAGCATCAATTGAATTATAGGATGCATTATCATCTGAACCTATATTAGGAAACAGTGGCCCATTAAGATTTTTGCTCATTGTATCCAGCACCGCTTTTGCTATTTCCGGTTTTCCAATACTTGTACTCAAGCCCGGGAGTGAAATAAATGTATCTCTTCCCCAAACTCCAAACCAAGGGAATCCGGCTATTATTTCTGTCTTACCATTTCTTTTTTGAATAAATTGCTCTGCTGCGTTTATCAGATTATTTTTAAAGCTATCCCTATAAACCCGATGTTTCTTTTCTGAATTAAACATTCTTTTAAGACCTTGTGGATTGACCTCATTTGTTCCTGCCGACATTATAATACTTTCACCTTTTTTCAATCTGAATTCAAAAAAGCCCGGCACATACAGATCTTCAAGATAATCATATCCCCTGTTTTTTTCTTCGGTATATTCTATATTATAATACCAGTCGGGAACATGAATGTATTCCACTTCTTTAGAAAACTGAAAATGAACAGGAGTATAACCCTGATACATTCTGAAATTTACTCCATTTTGAGATTTTTTATATGATTTATCAACAAAATTATTTGCCTTGCTTAATTTATGTCTTTGGCGAAAAGCAAGAAAAGGTTGCAACCTGATTGTTGTAGGAGAATTGCAATCTTCAACAGTATATTTTATCAGTACCCTGTCTGAATTTCGAACAAAAACAGATTCCCTTGAAAAGACAACTCCTCCAACTCTAAAAGTGGTTTTAGGAATAGCATCAATTGTAATTTCTCTTATATATTTATGCCCTTTGGGAGAATAAATACCTCCCTGATATTTATGAATTCCCAAATGAAATTCCGAATCATGCTGAATAATTGTAGGATCCACAGATGAAACCAAAACATGCATCTCATCATCAATCATAGGTTGAGGAGTTATCAATAATCCATGATATTTACGTGTATTGCAAAAAACCAATGTTGTTGTTGCAAACGATCCGCTTCTATTTGCCCTTAAAAGTTCATGAGTAAGTGAATACGCCAGATTCACTAATTTATTCTTATCGAATTTCAGGTAATTCATAGACACAAATTAATATAATAAAAATATAGACTGATATAAATATGATTTTATAAACAAAGTTAACAGTATTTCTACAAATAAATATGTTATTACTTTTTTTATTTTAATTTTTATTTAATTTACATATAATTAACCCGGTATATTATCCTTTTAATTGGAATAATTTGCCTTGAAAATAATTATCTTCTGAAATTTCTTTAATTAAATCGGGTGAATTATTTCTGACATTATTGATTTTTGTAGAAACAGGATAAGCATAAATTAATTTTGAAGGAAATGGTTTTAGCAATTTTTTAGCTTCAGTATGAGATACATCTTTGTCAATCCAAAATCTTTCTTCATCCTCAAATAGAATTGCAGGCATCCTGTCATGTATTTTTTTTATCAGGGAATTAGCAGGAACAGTTATCATTGTGAATGAATTTATAATCTGTCCGTCATTTCCTTTCCAACTCTCCCATAATCCTGCAACAGAGAATATACTTTTGTCATTCCTTACAATTCTGTAAGGCTGTTTAGTTTTATTTATTTTCTTCCATTCATAAAAACCATCAAGTGGAACCAGGCATCTTCTTCTATAAAAAGCTCCTTTAAAAGCATTTTTTCTTTCCAGTGATTCTGCTCTGGCATTGATCATTTTGTATCCGGACTTACTATCTTTAGCCCAAAAGGGTATCAAACCCCATTTGAAAACATGGAAAAATTCAGGATCATCATTTGTAATAATAGGGAAAAACTGTCCGGGAGCTAAATTATAATTGGGTATGGGATTGTATCTCTCAATATCTTCCGAATAAAATTTTGAGCCAAATCTGTCTTCTAGTTCTTTTTCATTAACTGTCAAACTTGCTCTCCCACACATATTTTTTAATGATTAGTTTTTCTTTTTGTGAACATAAGAATCAATTCCGTTTCTTTTCAAAATAGTAACTGTATTTCTTGCTTCACTATTGGAATTGTATCTACCTGCCAACACAGAATAGTATTGCGATAAATTAAAATTAACAATTTCAGAGTCATAACCTAAATCATATAAACGCTTTTTCATTTTTTCCGCATTACTCTTAACCAGATAACTACCCGCAACTACCAAATATCTTCCTCCTGACGAAACAGTTGATTGTTTTTTAGGTTTTGGTGCGGATGATTTAGCCGGTTTTGAAACGACATTTGATTTTGATTCGTTTGTATCACCTGTGTAATCTATAAAATCATCTTGATTTTCATCTTTTGATTTTACATTTTCATCATTATTTGATACTGCAGCTTCATTTGTTGTACCTGTAGTATCTCCACCAAAAAAATCATCACCCATATCAACATCATCATTGTTTTCCAATGAATCATTCGGGATTTCTGTTTGGACATTATTATCTGTTTTCTTATTATTACAAGTATTAAAACCAAGTGTTATCCATAATATCAATAGAAAAGCAAAAATACTGATAACTACAATCTTTAATATCCTTATCATTTTGAAAATATTTTATTACAAAATTAATGTAAAATTACAACATTTTATAATACATAACAAACTATTTGTCAAAAATATTACACAAATAAGCAAAATACTATATGAAACTGACTTTTTAGCATAAAAAAACCTCGTCACGGTGCTTCCATGACAAGGTTTTGTATATATTTTATAAAATACTTAGTCTTTCTTGAACTTGGCAAATTTCTTGTTAAATTTATCAATTCTACCTGCAGAGTCGACAAATTTCATTTTACCGGTAAAAAACGGATGAGACTTTGAAGATATTTCCAATTTTATCAATGGATATTCTTTACCGTCTTCCCATACGATTGTTTCTTTTGATGGTGCACATGATCTCGTTAAAAAAGATTCGTTTACAGAAAAATCTTTAAAAACTACCATTCTATAATTTCCAGGATGTATTCCTTTTTTCATCTTAATATCAATTTAAATTTTATAAAATCGGAACATTATGTCCTTTTATACCCACATTTCAACGGGAGCGCAAAGATATAACAATTTTATCAAAAACAAATATTTTTAAACAAATATTTTAAATCTATGAAAAAAAAGCATCTTCAAAATGAGAAATATTGATATTTTCCGATTTATCAATAACAATTCCGATAATATCAAATCTTATAGCCCATTCATACCCGACTTTATTCATATATTGTGAAGCAGCATCTAAAAGAAGATTCTTTTTCTTTTCATCAACAAAAGCCTCCGGTTCTCCATAAAAGGTATATGAGCGGGTTTTTACTTCAACAAAAATCAAAATACCTTCATTATCTTTTGCAATGATATCTATTTCTGCTTTCTTGAATCGCCAGTTTTTTTCTAATATCTTATATCCTTTGGAAATAAGGTAATCCGCAGCTAATTTCTCTCCTCTTTTGCCAAAACTTATATTATTAGATTTATTTGACATTAAAAAACTCTAAGCTCCAAGAAAATGCTTCAACAATTTGCTCCTGTTTGTCTCTCTAAGTTTAGCAATAGCTTTATCCTTGATTTGTCTTACTCTTTCTCTTGTCAGACCAAGCATATCTCCAATATCTTCAAGACTAACAGGATGTTCCAGTCCTATACCAAAATAATATATCAAAACATCTTTTTGCCTTTTTGTCAAGGTACTCAAAGACCTGTCAATTTCCCTTCTCAGTGATTCACTGTATTCCAAATGGACATCCGTATCAGGAGTATTATCATTTTCCAATACATCAAGCAAAGAATTATCTTCCCCGTCAACAAAAGGAGCATCCATGGAGACATGCCTTGAAGCAACTCCGAGAGTAGTTTCAATCTCTTCAACAGACAATTCCAACAACTTTGCTATTTCTTCAGTTGTAGGCTCTCTTTCAAATTCTTGTTCCAATGCAGCAAAAGCTCTATTGATCTTATTGAGCGATCCAACTTTATTAAGCGGAAGTCTCACTATTCTGGATTGCTCAGCAAGAGCCTGCAATATAGATTGCCTAATCCACCAAACGGCATATGATATAAACTTGAAACCTCTTGTTTCATCAAATCTTTGAGCAGCTTTGATCAAACCCAAATTTCCTTCATTGATAAGATCGCTCAATGATAATCCCTGGTTTTGATATTGCTTAGCAACAGATACGACAAATCTCAAATTTGCTTTTGTCAATTTCTCCAATGCTTCTTTATCCCCTTCTTTAATTCTCTTAGCCAAATCTACTTCCTCTTCAGGAGTCAGAAGATCAACCTTCCCTATTTCCTGCAAATATTTTTCTAATGATTGACTTTCTCTGTTTGTTATAGATTTGGTAATTTTAAGTTGTCTCATTCAGGTCGTTTTTTGCTAAAATAATTTAATATAAATAACTCTACTTTTAAAGCGGATTTGTGAAAAACAAATACTGATGAATATATTGTTTTAATACATTCACATAAACAAATACAATTAATATTATAAAAAAGTTCAAATCCCGTAAACTATTTTGCAAATATCATACCGAAATAACATATCTGAACCTCAGATTTTTACCAAAAGTCTATTAATACCTTTTCAACATCCTTCTAAATTCAAATGTATTTCTTACATTTTCATAATATATTTCAGCTTCGTCATGGCTTAAAGTTTGTGCTCCGTCTGAAAAAGCTTTTTGCGGAGTTTCATGAACCTCAGTGATTACCGCATCTCCTCCTGCTATTATTCCTGCAAGAGTTACAGGTTCTACAAATCTCCTGACCCCTACGCCATGTGAAGCATCTATAACAACCGGTAAATGAGACTTCTCTTTCAAATAGGGAATAGCATTTATATCAAAAGTGTTCCGATAAGAATTTTCATAAGTTCTGATACCTCTTTCACAAAGCAAAATATCTTCATTTCCATTTGAAAAAATGTATTCGGCACTAGCCAAAAGTTCTGCTAAAGTACCTGAAATACCTCTTTTGAGCATTACAGGTTTATCTTGTTTTCCAAGAGCATCCAAAAGATTAAAATTTTGAGAATTTCTGGCTCCAACTTGAAAAACATCAACATATTCATACATACTTTCAATTTGCTCAGGCATCATCACCTCTGTTATTATTTTTATACCATTTGCTTTGCAATGTTTGTAAAAGATCTTCAATCCTTCCAGCCCCAAACCCCTGAAAGCATAAGGGGAACTTCTGGGTTTATGTACCCCACCACGCATGATCTTAATATTGTTCTTCAATAAATGCCTGACCGTTGTTTCTATTTGAGATTCGGATTCAATTGAACATGGACCCGCCATTATCTGAAAATTGCCCCCACCGATCTTTATCCCATCTCCAAGATCAATGACAGTATCATTGGTTTTCCATTTTTTGGATACGAGTTTTGATGATTCCAAAACAATATGAATATCTTTTACTCCCGGCAATACACCGATAGCCCTTATATCAAATTCTTCATTTCCCACACCTATGATATAATCACAATATTGTGTTGACACAAAATTGGATTTATATCCGGTTTTCAATAATTTTTCAACGATTACGTATTTTTGATCTTCCGTTATATTTTTTTCTAATTGTATGATCATTTTCCTAATATTTTATTTACAAAAATTTCCGGTACTTTAAGATAATCTTCTGTAGATTTCAAGGCTTTTATAAAAGCGGAACCTATTATAGCACCATCAGCATATTTATTAGCTATTAAAAATTTATCCCTGTTGGATATTCCAAAACCTATCACTAAAGGGTTTTTTAAATTCAAGTTTTTAATTCTTTTAAAATAATTTATTTGTTCATCTGAAAACGCATCCGCTTTCCCTGTTGTAGATGATGTAGAAACAAGATAGACAAATCCTGAACTCAGATTATCAAGATACATTATTCTTGATTCATCTGTAGTTGGGGTAACAAGAAAAGACAATGCTAAATCATATTCATCAAATATCTTTTTGTATTTCTTCTCATAGATTTCAGGAGGCAGATCAGGAACTATTAATCCGTCTATACCGGATTCAATGCATTTATCTAAAAATCCCTGTACTCCATATCTCAACATCTGATTGAAATACCCCATAAAAATTAATGGGATCTCTGTTTTTTGCCTAATATCTGCAACCTGACTAAAATACTCATTTAAGGTCATACCGTTTTCCAAAGCGACACTACTACTATATTGGATGGTCTCTCCATCAGCAAGAGGATCCGAAAAAGGCATTCCCAGTTCGATAAAATCAACTCCTGAATCAGCTAATGCAACGACCAATTCGGGCATGGAATGCAGTTTTGGATACCCTGCAGTTAAGTAAATGCTTAAGATATCTTTTTTCTTTTTAAATATATTTTCAATTCTTTTCAATCCCATAAAACTGTTTTTTAAAGTTATAACTCATTCTGTCAACCATCACTCAATATTTCATCAATATAATTCAATCTACTCAATCTAATTCAATCTTTTTCAATCTACATCAATCTTATCATCCTCCCAATTTAAATAAGTCTCCATATCCTTATCTCCCCTGCCCGATAAATTTACCACTACTATCTCTTTTGGATCAAAATCTATCATTTCCAAAGCAGCTAAAGCATGAGCGGATTCCAAAGCAGGTATAATCCCTTCGGTTTTTGTCAGCAAATAACCTGCTTTTATCGCTTGATCATCAGTAGCGGTCAAAACTTTGGTTCTTCCTGTTTCGATCAAAAATGCATGCATCGGACCTATCCCGGGATAATCCAAACCTGCAGAGACAGAATACGGTTCGATTATTTGTCCGTCTTCCGTTTGCATCAATTTGGTCATACTGCCGTGAATTATTCCATCCGTACCCAAAACACTTGTTGCAGCTGACATTCCTGTATCAATTCCTTTACCTCCCGCTTCTACTGAAATCAGTTCAACTCTTTCATCATCTATATAATGATAATATGCACCGGCAGCATTACTTCCTCCTCCGATACAGGCTATTATTTTGTCGGGATATTCTCTACCCGTATGTTCTTGCAATTGTTTTTTCATCTCTTCGCTTATAACAGATTGAAACCTTGCAACAATATCAGGATATGGATGAGGCCCCACAACGGAACCAATAATATAAAATGTGTCTCCGGGGTTATTGATCCAATCCCTGATAGCTTCATTCGTAGCATCTTTAAGAGTTTTACTACCTGAAGAAACAGATCTGACTTCAGCACCAAGCATTTTCATTCTGGCAACGTTAGGTGCCTGTCTTTCAACATCTTTTTCACCCATATAAACAATACATTTCATATCCATCAAAGCACATACAGTAGCTGTTGCCACACCATGTTGCCCTGCTCCGGTTTCGGCTATGATCCTCGTTTTCCCCATTTTTTGAGCCAACAAGATCTGTCCGATAGTATTATTTATTTTATGAGCTCCCGTATGATTAAGATCTTCTCTTTTTAAAAAAATATTTGTCTTATATTTTTTTGAAAGTCTTTTTGCAAAATACAAAGGAGAAGGCCTTCCTACATAATCTTTAAGTAAGGATTTATACTCTTTTTGAAAACTATCGCTTTCAATAATGCTTTTATAACTCTTCTCCAGTTCATTTACATTTGCAAATAAGAGTTCAGGGACGAAAGCACCACCATATTTACCATAAAACCCATGTTTATCAATTTCGTAATTCATTTAAAAATTTTTTTATCGATTTATAATTTTTCATACCAGGCTCTGTTTCAAAACCGCTATTTATATCTATTCCTTCTAATTGAGGATGAGAGAATTTTTTAACACTTTCTTTATGCTCAGGCGAAATACCTCCGCTCAGTAAAAAGGGTTTATCAAGATAATATTCTTCCAATTTATTCCAATCAAATAATTCTCCGTTTCCTCCCTTTAATTTGCCTTTTGTATCAAATAAAAAATATTCTGCGACGTCCATATATTCTTCACAAACACTAAAATCAAAATCATCACCTACACTAAAAACTTTTATTATTCTTTTGCCAGTATTTTTCACTTCCCTGCAAAATTCAGGAGTTTCCTCTCCATGCAATTGCAAATAATCAAGATCAAAACTCATGGTTGTTTTTATGATTTCTCCAACAGTGGAATTCACAAATACACCAACTTTTTTCGTATTTCCAAAATCTATCCCGTCAGGAATAATTTTTGCATTCCTCGGTGATGATCTATAAAATATGAATCCCATAAAATCAATCTTTAGCTTCAAAATATCCCTGATATTTTCAGGATCTCTCATCCCGCAAACCTTAATTTTTAAATTCTTTTTCATTTTTTTATTTTTATTTGGGCGATTCTCCATAGAGATTTCAACCCGCCATTGCTATACAAAAATCTCTATTCCGATTGTAATCGCCGAAGCTTTCGCCGACGGTCGTAGCCTTTGGCGAAGACCTTAGCAAAGGCGATTCGCAATCGTACAATACCACCACTTGGCGAAGACCCGATAAGCGAATGTCTCTGACTTCGCTTTCCCAATTTCCACCCCCTTTTTCCCCCGCCAGCGGGGGATTAATGCCTGTTTCAAAACAACATTAATTGTAAGTCCTGATAAGCGAATGTCTCTGACTTCGCTTTCCAATTCAAAAATCATCATTCCTTGTTTGATATTCGATATTCCAATCCTTCAACTTCAAACATACACTACCTTGAAGCACTCTCTTTACAAAAGCCTGCCTAGTGCGCTGCCCTGTAATAAAAATGTAATGGGGTCTCTCGACCTTCTTTGCAAACCACTAGCAAAACCTTAAAACCTATTAATCCCAAACTCCACCCCTCCGTTGTTCAGCGGAGTGTTCCCCTTTTTCCCCCGCCCCCGATAAAACACTTCGTTTGTTTCACGGGGTAAACAGCGGGGGATTAATTCCCGATTCAAACAATATTCCATAATTCCAATTTCCTAACATTCTTAATCATACGCTACCACTAAAGTTATTGCATAGATACCCGAAGCTTTCTCCGATGATCATGTCATTATGCTTTTGATCCCCACTTTTTAATTATTCAATCCATCAATAAATGACTTACAAGCTTGAGCCGGATGAGGTGTTTTCATAAACCTCTCGCCTATTAAAAACCCGGAAAAACCATAATTTCTCAATTCTAAAACATCTTCAGTTTCATTAATTCCACTTTCGGAAATTTTCATAAAACCTTCAGGCAGATATTTTGATATCGCTTTTGAATTTTCAATTGAAACTTCAAATGTTTTCAAATTCCTGTTGTTTATTCCAACTATATCAATATAGTCATTCAACTTTGACAATTGATCCCTGCTGTGAACTTCAAGCAGAACTTCCATTCCCAATGATTTTGCTATGGAAGCAAGGTTTTTTACATCTTCTTTTCCAAGAGCTTCGGCAATAAGCAATATCACATCTGCTCCA
>JALVEG010000421.1 GCA_027031145.1 Saprospiraceae bacterium
TATCCTGTTCAATGCTCCTTGATATGTTTCATCCACAGACATAGGTTGTTCACTTATATCGGAAGGAACGGATACTCCTTCAAAATCAAAATCCGTATTATCAAAAACGTCTTCAAAACCAAACTTTATAGCATTGATTTTTACGGGATTTTTTGAAGCGACTATTACTCGTTTATTCATTGCTTGATTTTTTCGTAATTACTCACGTAGAGCCATTTTTTCAAATTTTCCCGTAAAGATATTATTATTTTTTTCAACAATAATAAAATAATGACCGGAAAGCAAACCGGAAATATCAATATGATTCATTAATTCTCCTGTCTTTACAACATTTCCTTCAACATCATAGATTCTGTAATGTCCTGAATTTAGATTTTCAGATACTATATTGATATAATCATTTGAAGGATTGGGATATATTTTTAATTTCTCAATAGATATTGGGTTAATTCCGGTTGGAGTTTTCATTTTGATTCTGAATACCTGATTGCCAAGAACCTTATCGTTTGCTATAAAATATATAAAACTGTCTTTTTGTACTGCATTGTAATTATAATATGTGGCAGTAATATTATTCAACTTTGTAAATTTGGTATTTTTATCCATAAGATATACCGAATTACCGCTATAAAGAAGTCCAAAATCCCCGAATTCTAAAAATCTGGCAGTATTATTTACTATATTATAATGGTAAGTCTGAAATGGGGACAAAGATTGAAATTTATTATCCACTTTATATATCCGGGTAGTATTATAACTTACTGAGGTGATTAAAAACGTATCTCCTTGTGAAAAGAATACATCATTGATTATTTCGTCATCACCGGTAATAGGAATCGTATCCAATTCTTTTTTATTGCCATCATAAATAGTATTAGGCGCACGGGATACAAGATATACCCCATTTCCAAAGTCCTTTGGATTGTATCGTCTATCGGTTTTAAAATAAAACACCTCATCTCCATCAAAATGAAAAGCATCTCCATTTACATCAAAATAAAACAGGATATTTTGTTCTTTTTTATCAAAATAATAAAAATCATAATGGTAAACATACCCCGAATCCAATGGAAATTCATAAATAGATTCGACACCGTTACCTGTCATACTATACAAATGATCATTTGCAAACAAATATGGTTTGTTTTTTAACCGAAACATCAAAAAAGGCTTATAAGGCTCCAATTCAAGAAATACATGTGGTTCTTCATTTTCCAAAACCCTGTAAAGATTGCTTCCATTTCTAAAAAACAAATAGTTTTTATATTTAAAAAACACTTCTCCAAAACCATCCAGATATCCAAAATGCTCCAATAAAAGAGTCATTGACGAATCAGGTTTATTAAGTCTGTTCAATCCATAATATGTTGCTGTATATACAGCATCACCATTTTCAGAGAAATCCACTAAGCCCTGAATTTCATATTCACTAAAGTATTTTGATAAATTTACTACCAAATTATTATTAATACCATCATAACCCATCAATCTATATGACAAACCGGCTGAATCATGCTCTATATAATAAACTTTATCATTTTCGATTTTATATCGAACAAAAGATAATATGTCGTTCAGAGGATATTCATTAACTTTAATATCATTGCCGGTAGAAATATCATAAATGTCTTTATCAAAAACCATTAAATGATCATTGAAATTTTTCAAACCTGCATAAGAAAATAACCCCGCATTTGTAAATTCTAAATTTTCTGCATAAAAATATTGCATCATGTTCAGGTCGATATAAAACAATGCCCTTGAATAATACGGATCGGCTTGTTTACAGGCAATAAAAATCTTCTTATCATCGATTTGAACAGCGGTAAATTTATTGTTTATTTCAATGGATTCATTTGAATGCAATGTGATTTGGGATAAATATTTAAGGTCGAGCAATAATACTTTATTCAAATATTTGTGAATAATATATCTATCAGCTATTACCTGCAATCTACTGTTAACATATAATCCTGTTTCAAAAGTTCTTTCACTTCCTGTTTCTAAATCAATTACTAATATATTTTCATGGGACAGGGCAACCAATTTACCACTGTGAATACTAAAACCTCTATATAAAACATAAGAAGATAAATTCAGGCTAAAAGATTTGGTAACTAAATTGGTATTCAAATCAAATTTTCTAATCAATAATTTCTGATTATCATAATTTAAGATGTATAAATAGTCACCCTCTCTCAACACCTTATTTTCTTTTTTCAAAGATTGACCAAACATTTGAAAACTTTCTTTTTCTTTTGTCTCGGTATTGTAAGAATTCAAAGACCCATCGGCAGCGACATACCAAAAAGTATTATTTATATTTACCGGATATGTATAAAATCTATCGGGAACATCCGTAAATAGTGTGTCCTTTGTTTTTGTAATAGTATTAAAAATATAATACGAACCTAAAGCAATCGAATCAGGATATTTTTTAATGAAAAAATAATCTGAATAACTTTTTACAACAGACTCATGAAAATCCAATATTTCATAGCTATGATTATCAAGATCAAATATCATTGTTCTTCCGCTGTTTTCATCACCGGAAACCGATAAAACGGCATAGCCATCCTTAATAAATCCCCAATAATTAAATTCAAATCCGGCAGGAATCTCAATATTCAGGAATTTATCTTCAGGGATATTGTAAGCAATAGCAATACTATCCCTGCCAAAAAACATATATCTATCCCTGAAACGAATATAAAAATCATAATATGCTCCATCGATATATCTCGAACTTTTGATAGTGACTGAGTCTTCATTTATGATATAATACACCGATACTTCATCATCTGGAGCGATGCGTAAAAGATAATTTACAGAATCAATTGTATAGACAAAATCCTGTGTATTCGCTCCCGGATTTTTAATGTCCGTGACTATCTCCTGCGAAATACCGGCAAAACTTATTAGAAAAATTGTGATAAAAAGAAAAAAGTTATGTTTCATAATTTATACTTTAAGAGTGACATCAAAAAACCCCATGATACAAATATATTAGAATAATCCGGTTTTTCAAAATTAAAAATCAGAAAAAACCACTTTTAACTTCTCAGTTGTAAGAAATAGTTCATATTACGGTAATCTATTTTTATTTTTATCTGTGCATTAGAGACTATAATTATACTATATAATTCTATATGAAATTGTAAATCGCAAAACTTTATTTAAGATATCAGATCTATCTTTCGGATCTCCAAAATCATTTTTATACTCAGGTTGAGCCATTGAAAAAAGACTTTGGGTATATCGCAATCCAGCACTTATATTTCTATATACACGATATTCAAATCCACCGGATAAACCAAAATCATACCGGTTTAATAATTGGGTTATATCAAAGAATCTTCCATACCTTTTGTTACTTGCCGAAATTAAATATCCGGGATCTATTCCAAAACAGATATTGAAATCATTAACTAATTTGTATTCAAATAGCATTGGAACACGCAAATAATATAAATGAAAAAAGGAAGATTTTTTAAAAATATCATCGGATGATGAAAATCCACTATCGGAAAATAAAACTTCTGTTCTAAATAATAAATTATTGTTTATTTCCAATGAATTATACAATCCCAAATGATACCCCACTTTATAATAAGGATTCACTTCAATCCTTCCGAAGACCAATGAAGAATTTTCTATAATTGAAGTTGAGTGATTAGCACCGGCTTTTATCCCGAAACCGGATTGAGCATAAAACTTAACTGATATAGAAAGGAATAATATAAAAAGGATTCTTTTTAACATAAAAAAATTTTTTATAAAACAGAAAACTCATTGTAATTACTCATTTTATAAAAATCAATTTTTCAGGATTAATTATTACGTAAAACGTTTAAAATTAGTTTTTATTGATATTGCATTGATAAAATTCAGATATAATTAGTGTCTGAACGAAATATTTTTCTGTTTCGATTTTCAATATAAAAATTAGGTAACTACTCATAACTTAAATAAAAAAAGCGAACCGAAGTCCGCTTTTTTATTCAATTTATCATGAAAATCAACAGTTATAATTTCATTTATTACATCATGCCGGGCATACCACCGCCACCCATTGGAGGCATTGGAGGATTATCCTCTTTGATATCATTTATAACAGCCTCGGTTGTAAGAAGCATTCCTGCGATTGATGCCGCATTTTCAAGTGCTATTCTACTTACTTTTGTAGGATCGATGATACCTGCTTTTTTAAGATCCTCAAATTTATCATCTTTAGCATTGTATCCATATGCTCCTTTATTCTTTCTTACTTCATTGATAACAACAGCTCCTTCGACACCTGCATTGAAAGCAATAGTTTTAATAGGCGCTTCGAGAGCTTTCTTAACAATCTCAACTCCTATCTTTTCATCTTCATTTTCAATCTTCACCTTATCCAAAACATCAATTGCCCTTACAAAAACAACTCCACCTCCAGGCACAATACCTTCTTCGATCGCTGCACGGGTAGCATGAAGAGCATCATCAACTCTGTCTTTCTTTTCTTTCATTTCAACTTCGGTCGGCGCGCCTACATACAATACGGCAACCCCTCCTGCTAATTTAGCTAATCTTTCCTGAAGTTTTTCCTTATCATAATCAGACGTTGTTGTTTCTATTTGTTGTTTGATTTGTTTGATTCTGGCTTTAATAGCTTCAGGATCTCCTTTTCCATTTATAATAGTAGTATTATCTTTATCTATTATTACTTTTTCAGCAGTACCGAGTTGATCCAGATCGGTATTTTCAAGTTTATATCCTTGTTCTTCTGAAATAACTGTTCCACCTGTCAATATTGCAATATCTTCAAGCATTGCTTTTCTTCTGTCACCAAATCCTGGAGCTTTCACAGCAACTATTTTCAAACCTCCTCTCAACCTGTTTACTACCAATACTCCAAGAGGCTGGCTATCCATATCTTCAGCTATAATCAATAAAGGTTTTCCTGCCTGAGCTGCTTTTTCCAAAACAGGAACAATATCCTGAACATTTGTGATTTTCTTATCGTGAATAAGAATAAGCGGATTTTCATATTCAGCGATCATCTTATCAGCATCAGTGATAAAATATGGTGAAAGATATCCTCTATCAAATTGCATTCCTTCAACAACATCAACATAAGTTTCTGTTCCTTTTGCTTCTTCAACAGTAATAACACCATCTTTTGAAACTTTCTGCATTGCTTCTGCAATAAGTTTACCTATTGATTTATCATTATTTGCAGATATAGCACCTACCTGTTCAATTTTTTTGAAATCATCACCAACTTTCTCTGATATCTCCTGCATTTCTTCAACAATAGCCGCAGTTGCTTTGTCTATACCTCTTTTCAAGTCCATGGGATTAGCGCCTGCTGTCACGTTTTTCAATCCGGCAGTTACCATTGCCTGTGCCAAAACAGTAGCAGTTGTAGTTCCGTCACCTGCTTGATCAGCAGTTTTAGATGCGACTTCTTTTACCATCTGAGCTCCCATATTTTCAATAGGATCTTCAAGTTCTATTTCTTTAGCTACAGTTACTCCGTCTTTTGTAATTTGAGGAGCTCCAAAACTTTTTTCAATAATAACATTTCTTCCTTTTGGTCCTAATGTCACTTTTACTGCATCTGCCAATGCATCAATTCCTGCTTTAAGATTGTTTCTTGCTTCTGTGTCAAAGCTAATTTTTTTAGCCATAGTACATTTATTTTTTTAGTTAAAAAATATAATCTTCATAATTGTAATGAATATTAAAATCCTTACACAGCGTTTTATATCATATATTATGCCATTGTATTTTTTATGACAAAATTGCAGTTATTTGCATTTTAAACAATAAATATCAAAATTAATTTCATTATTTATCCGACTTTTTGGCAAGGTCAAATGTTTTTTTCTAAAAGTATCAGAATAATTTTAAAATTTGTATGTTATCTTAATATCACTATCTCATAAATTACTAATTTTACATTTCAAAAAAGAATTTTATGTATTTAAGAGTTTCTATTATCATCATTATTATATTTTTCTTCACAGGGCTAAAAGCTCAAAGCATTTATGTAAATGAGGAACCTGCAATAAAAAAACTTTACAGTAATTTTATTCGCTGGAACAAGGAAAAAGAATTTGTAAACGGGTGGAGAATCCAAATCATCAATACCGACGACAGAAGGAAAATGGAAAAAGCTATTTCCCGTTTCAGATACCATTTTCCCTATATAAATAATGTTTCATGGGAGCAGGTAAGTCCATATTACAGAGTTAAGGTCGGCGGGTTTGATTCAAAACTGAAAGCACAAGCGTTTTTGGATGAAGTCAAAGAATTTTTCCCAAGCGCAATTACCGTTTGGGAAAAGATAGATGAAAGTGAATTTATTGAAAAAACAGACTGATGTCATTAAGAAAAGCAATAGACCAAAAAGGGTTTGACTGGATCACTTTTGCTATTTATCTTAGTTTGGTGGTAATCGGGACTATGTCTCTATATTCCGTTTTATATGACAAAGACAATCCATATTCTTTTTTAAGCAGCAATACAGAGATTGGCAGATATGTCATATTTGTCATTTTATCATTATCTGCATTTCTTATCGTATATTTAATTGAATGGAAATTTTGGTATACTTTTTCTTATCCTGTTTATTTATTGGGAATACTATTGCTAATAGGCGTTTTAATATTCGGATCTGACATTAAAGGATCAAGATCCTGGTTCTATTTTTTCGGATTTTCTTTTCAACCTTCGGAATTTGCTAAATTCGGAACTGCATTGGCTATATCTTCATATCTGGCACATTACAAAAATAATTTAAAAAATTTAAAAAACATAACAACTGCATTTCTTATTATTTTAATACCTATGCTGCTGATTTTATTGCAACCGGACGCAGGTTCTGCACTGACATTTTTATCATTGCTTATATTGTTTTACAGAGCCGGATTCAATCCTTTGTTTTATATTATAACAGGTATTTTAACTGCAACTTTTATCACAACTTTGGTTTATTCTCCATATTTGGTTAGTATTGCCGCACTGATTTTGAGTTTTGGAATTATATTATTGTTTTATTTTAAAAACAAATATTGGTATTTGATTTATATTATTTTTATCGGACCCGGTATTTATCTTTTCACTCGAAATTTTCATATTTATGTGATTTCAGTAATGTTTTTGATATTAGTTACAGCCTCGATCTTGCATTGGTTAAAAAATCGTGAAAATACAATATATCTGATTCCCTTTACTGTCTTATTTATTATTTCTCTTTCTTTTTTGACCAATTACTCATTCAACAACATACTTAAACCTCATCAGCAGGAAAGAATAAATGTATGGTTAAACCCTGAAAAATGTGATCCGCGAGGTTCTCTATATAATGTTCTGCAATCTAAAACAGCGATTGGATCAGGTGGATTGACCGGAAAAGGCTTTTTAAAAGGTGCTATGACACATTTGAATTTTGTTCCTGAACAAACAACTGATTTTATTTTCAGCTCAATCGGAGAAGAACAGGGTTTCATTGGAATAATGAGTATTATTGTATTGTTTTTTCTACTTATAACCAGAATTCTAATTATTGCAGAAAGAGGTAAAACAAAATTTATTACTTATTACGGATATGCACTTGCCGGATATATTTTTATACATTTTTTCATGAATGTAGGCATGAATATGGGTTTGGTTCCCGTTGTAGGAATTCCTCTTCCGTTTATAAGCAAAGGAGGAACATCATTATTGGTATTTAGTATAATGATGGCTGTATTATTGAAGATGGATGCCGAGAGAAATGTAAGGTAATCACTTGAGTTACTCTGTATCAATCTCCAGTACAGTTACAAATGAAGCATATTGATTCTTAAAATTATCATCAATGCTCTTTCTTATCTCAAGCAGTTCTTTATCCGCTTGAAATTCATCAAACTCTTTTTCATTTATTTTGAATTGCAATGCATAATTTTCACCATCAGGATTATGATCTCCTTTAACTCTGCTAAAAACCACATCTCTTACAAAAGGTGATTCTTTAAGAGCTTTTATATATCTTTTTCTAAATTCATTTATCCAGTCATCAAAAATCAAATGATCAATAATAAATGTTTCATTAATTAAGAAGACCCCTTTGAAATAAATATGCTTCATTTTCCCTGTATTTTTTTCTTGCTTCTATTGCTAAAGTACTATTTGGATAATTCAAAAATAACTTTTCATATAATTGCATTGCTTTTTTCCTGTCTCCTAAAATTTCCTCATAGATCTTTGCCAATTCAAATAATGAATTATCAGCTTTCAATTCATCAGGATATTTTTTTAATACTTTATCATACATGTCTATTGCTAAATTTATTTTCTTTTGTTTTTTGAAAATATGTGCTTTAACATACCAGACATCATCCTCTAAATTATTATCCGGATATAAAAAGTTTATCGAATCAAGCGCTGACAAAGCTTCTTCATATTTATTCTGAAATATCAATAATTCAGACTTAGCAAAGATTTTCAACGGTTCGATCATTGTGGAATCCTCTCCAATAGTTTCTGAAATAAAAACTGATAATTCAATTGCATCATTTGAAATCTTTTTGGAAGTTGCCGGTTTTAAAATATCAAATATGGTTTGAGCCCATTCAAAATCTCCATTGTAATAATATAATTGTCCGTTTTTAAAACGCGCCAATTCTCCCAGTTCACCTTCTTTAAACTGTTTATCGACCTGCGAATACAATAACGATGCTTCCCAAATCTCTCCTTTTATTAAATAAAAATCACCAAGTAGAATTTTAGCTCTCGCTATATTTTGTTTTTTTAAATTTCTGCGTTTTATAATACTTTTTATCAATTCAATACCTTTGTTAAGATCATGCAGATTATAAACTTCCAAATTTGCCAGTTCCAATACCAAATTAAATGTCAAATCACTAATACCGTATTGTTTTATGAACTGTTCATATTGTTTTTCTAACTCTACAAAATCCGATTTGACTGAACTTGTATCATTTACCAAAATATTTTTTGTCGTAGATAAATAATTTTTTATAGCGGAAAAATAGTACGGACTTTGAGCACTCTTGTTTTCAACAATATATTG
>JALVEG010000422.1 GCA_027031145.1 Saprospiraceae bacterium
AATTTATCTCTAAGTGTGACAAATGCGACAGGAGAGAGTAATAAACGACCGGTGCATATCGTTATAGATCAGAATAGTTATATTTTTGAGATGATGCAAGGTGACCTCAATAGAGTGCTTGGAAAAATAAATTTAGGGGATAAAGCAGTATCGTATGTAGGTGCCTATAGCGGATTGTTTGATATAGATTCAAATGGAACTTTAATAAGAAATAGTCGAGTATATAATGGGGTATTTAAACCTCAATACAATTTTAAAGTGAATGTAGATTATGATGACAACACGCATGAGGAGATTACTGTAACAGTCAATGTTCAAAGTAGAATTTTATCACAGTTCTCTATTCCGGGGTATGCCACCAAAATTATTCTGAATAAAGCTAAAACTAGAGCATATATTACTACTGATCACCCTTATAAAAATGATAATAGTCATGGACTGGCTATTGTAAATATAGAAGATCCTAGTAATTTAAAACTTGTCTCTTCTTTAGTCACGGATGGAAAAGCAAAAGATATCGTGTTGTCAAATGATGAGGCATATATCTATTTGGTTGATGCAGGAAAAGGACTTAAAGTAGTGGATATTCGGGATGAAGCATCTCCTCAAGTTGTGGGAGCATTGTCGCTCTCTGGAGCCGCTTATCAGTATGGCGGCATTGATCTTTTCGAAGATGGTAATACGCTTTATTTGGCACACGGGACTTATGGTATAGAAGTGATAGATGTAAGTGACCCAGTTGTTCCTGAGGTTATACAGAATATCGGATTTTTAGGAACTATACAAAATGGTGGCCCGAATCATTCCAAAGATGTGCAAGCCGGAGGATATAGAGATATTGTAAGTGATGGCACTAAGCTTTATAGCATAGACTGGAATTATGGGCTACAAGTTATTGATATAAGTGATTTAGAAAACCCGACAAGTGTATATAGTGAAGTACTAAGAGATGAGGGGTTCGGCTATAGTGCAACAGAGATTTACTTTCATAAAAAAGAAAATTTGCTATCTGTAATTAGTACCAATGAAGTACCAATGACACTGTATTATATTGGAAAAGGTACTATCAAGAAAATAAAACAAGATTTCACCTATGATAAGTTTCAATTTATTGATGGAAATATAGCTTATGATACTCAATATGATTTAACTATCTATGACGCTTATGACCCAACCAATTTATCAAAATTGCTTGAAATACATGATAGTGAATCTTTTAAATCTATGGCTTTGGATAAAGAAAAAAATATTGCCTTCACTGTTAATAAAAAAGGACTTATTGTTGTTGATCTTAATGGGATCCCAAAACCGATTCATCATGAACCCGTATTGATTGGAACAGATATCGCCATAGCAGAAGAGAATCTCACACATATAACAACAGATCAGATACTCGGAAACGTGTTTATTTTAAAAACAGGGAATACCCCTGTTATTAAAATGTGGACAGATTTGCCAAAAACTATAACCGGATATGTGGACTGTGGCTACACATATTATGCACAATCTGTAGATAAGACTTGTGAAGATGACTATAGCTATTTTAATGTTGATGAAAATGGTCAAATCTATATAAATGATACAGACTCATTGTCTTATGAAAGTATAGGAAATATGGCACCATTTGGAGTTTATGCTGAAAATAAAGATGGATATAAAAGCAGTCAGGCAAAAGTGATGTTGAAGATTATACCAAATTCTGATTGGAACCTTCAGTTTCAAAAATCTGTCATTAAGATTGATAACAATGCATCTGTCGGTACAGTTGTAGCAAATGTTTTGCATCGTATAAGTGGAAGAGAACTTTATCTATTTGATGTATATGAATCTACATACGAATGTAGTAAGGAGTATATAGATGATTATGTTTCTTATGATAATTATAGTTATCTAAAGGCTATTGCAAATAATTGTACTAAATCAGACTATTTCGAGATTGATGACAACGGAGACATCTCTATTGCTCAAACACCGTCAGAAGGTAATTATAGTGTCAATATTTTTGCTGTAGATAGGTTTGGACTGAAGGTACTTGAAAATCAAAAGATAGAGGTGGCAAAACCATAAAATTTACATTTAAACATTTTTCGATATAATTCTGCCCTAATTGTTGTCTCAGCCAAGACTGTTGCAGCGACCCTATCGGAAGATACGGAAGGACTGTAAATCCGATCATACGCATCGGTAGGTCAGAACAGGTTAGTTGCCTGTCAGACTAAAAGTCGAGTCGGCTCCGATGGAGAGACTTGGCCGGCAGTTGCCAAAATATACCATGTAAGGAAAAAACAATGAGAAAAGGTATCCACCCTGAATACGTAGAGTGCAAAGTCACATGTGCCTGCGGTAACAAAT
>JALVEG010000423.1 GCA_027031145.1 Saprospiraceae bacterium
TATCCCGCAGAGTGCCGCAGAGGTATCGCAGAGTTTCGCAAAGGTAGGTTTATACCAAATTAACACTCAAATAGCACTAATTTTTCATTTTTTTTCATTTTTTTATTTTTCTAAGCATTAAAAGAATAATTACGCTCATTTTGTAGACGTCATTTCCCTTTGCGTGCCCTTGCGAGTCCTTAGCGTAACATAGCGGGAAAATTAACAGAGATCAGCTAATGTTTTTTTATATCCCGCAGAGTATCGCAAAGGTGTCGCAGAGTTTCGCAAAGGCAAGCCTTATACTAAATCAACTTTCAAACAAAAATACTTATTAGCTTTCTTATTTAATGTCTCTTAATGCCTTAATGGTTTAAATAAATAACCGGAACAAATAAATTTATTCTTACTCCGGCTATTTCACTATTGTTATCAATAATATTCTCTACTTTTAGATCAAATTTTCCGCTTTTTTCATTATTCAATATCTGCAATCTCTTCTTGATTATCTGCAATGCCATAGATTTATACTTGCTACCTTCCCCAACTTTTATTTTTTTACTTTCATCTTTTATCTTTATACTTTCATCTTTTATCTTTATACTTTCATCTTTTGTCTTTGTACTTTCATCTTTTGTCTTCTCAATTCCTTTGCCATTATCTTCCACTGTGATTTTGAGTTTATCCTCTGCCCTTTCTATTTTTATGCTAATCATCCCTTTTCTATCCAATTCTTTAAAGCCGTGTTCTATGCTATTCTCCAGAAACGGTTGAATCAATAGTGGCGGTACACCGATAAATTCCGTATTGATATCAGGGTCTATTTCAAAATTAAAATCAAATTTGTTTTCAAAACGAAGTTGCTGAATTATGAGATAATTTTTCAAAGACTCAATTTCTTTTTCCAAGCTGATAAATTCTTCTTTGGAACCATATAAAATAGAACGCATCAGGTCGGCAAATTTTGCAAGATATGTTCCTGCTTCAATAGGATTGTGAGTGAAAATATAAGACTGAATTGCGCCCAGAGCATTGAAAATAAAATGAGGATTCATCTGAGATCTTAATAGCTTCTGCTCTAATAATTCAGTAAAATGTTTTTCCTTTAATTTATTTTCACGGTATTTTATCACAAATAATATCATTATCAGCAAAACAAAAACTTCCAATAGTATAAACCACCAGGTCTTCCACCATGGAGGATTTATTATTATATTCAGTTTATTTATATCATCTCCCCACACTCCGTCAATATTTGCTGCTTTCAATTTTAGTCCATACTCTCCCGGCTCAAGATATGTATATACCGCTTCCCTTTGACCGCTTGAAGTATAATGCCAATCATTATCAAAATTTTCCAATTTGTAAGCAAATCTATTGTCTTGGACACTGCTAAAATCATTGGAGCTGAATGAAAATGTCAGATAATTTCTATTGTGCTTCAAATTGATTACGCCGGTTTTAAGCAAATTCAAATCCTGTTGTTCTGCAAATATTTTAAAGCCGGTAATTAGTACTTTAGGTTTGAGTTTGTCTTTGATGACAGAATGCGAATCAATAATCACCAATCCGTTTTTGGATGCGAAAACCAATCTTCCGTCGTCGAGTTTGCAGGCACCCGAAGTAAATTCATTTCCGCGCAAGCCGTCTTTTTCAAAGAAATTTTGAAATTCACCTGTGGAAGCATCAAATTTCGACAAACCGTTTGAGGTGGATATCCAGAGATACCCTTTATCGTCTTCCAAAATAGCTTGAATGCCATTATCACACAATCCGTCTTCTTTGGTAAAATGTTCAAATGTATCATCAAAACCCTTATACTTATTCAGCCCATTCGCACCAATCCAAATGTTGTCTTTTGAGTCCTTGAAAATACAAGTGATATCTTGTCCCCACAATTTGATGCTGTCATTGGTCAAACCTGAAAATCTTTTGAATTTACCGCTTTTTTCGTTGTAAATGCTCAATCCTGTATTTGATGTACCTATAAAAATATCACCATTATCGTTTTGCAAAAGACAATTGATAAAATGTGAGCCTAATTTATCGATAAAAGGACCGGGTTTGTCCGGTAAACCGACAAATTCTTTTTTTTCAGGATCAAATTTTCCAAGCGAATATGAACTCCAAATTCCAATCA
This sequence comes from Saprospiraceae bacterium, assembly GCA_027031145.1. Taxonomy (GTDB): domain Bacteria; phylum Bacteroidota; class Bacteroidia; order Chitinophagales; family Saprospiraceae; genus JADJGA01. Next base: position 2,120 of record JALVEG010000423.1, read on the forward strand.
AAATTTTACTCGCCTTATCTTCAATAAAATCATTGTACCAATCATATTTTTGACTCCTTGGTTGAAGTGAAAAATGGTAGAGTTTATCAGTTTTTGCTTCGATAAAATCAAAACCGACTCCAGCCCATAAACCGATATAGATGTTGCCTTTGCTATCTTGAAATAATTTTGATATTCTATTGGAAGCAAGTTTGTATTTGCTTTTTTTCGATTTGTCGAT
>JALVEG010000424.1 GCA_027031145.1 Saprospiraceae bacterium
TTATTTATCGGATTGGTTATGTTATACAACAATGATGTGTTGGTCAGAGTGCCTAAAGAGGTAGCAATAGAGAATAATTATACGATAGTAAAAACTTTCAGAACAAAAATATCATCGATAAACAAACCGCAGGAAGAAAAAGAAATGGCTTATGTAAAAACAACATTAACAAATCTTCCTTTTATCAGTCACAATCAGTTGGATTATGCATTGATATTTGAAACACTGGGTTTAAATAAAAAATGGTTATTCCTTTTGTTTATCCCGATAATGATCTTCATTGTAACAGCGGTTAGCAATGCAGCAAATCTGACTGACGGACTGGATGGATTAGCTTCGGGAACAGCAGCTATTATCGGAGCAACATTAGGTATCCTGGCTTATGTTTCCAGTAACTCGATCATAGCTGACTACCTGAATATATTGTATATTCCGTTTTCGGAAGAAATGGTTGTTTTTTCAGCCATATTTTTAGGAGCAACAGTCGGATTTTTATGGTACAATTCATTTCCGGCAAAGGTATTTATGGGTGATACGGGAAGTTTGGCGATAGGAGGGATAATAGCTGCTATGGCAATAATGTTAAGAAAAGAATTACTTATCCCTATATTATGTGGAGTGTTTTTAGCTGAAAGTATTTCGGTAATAATACAAGTACTTTATTTTAAATATACGAAATCACGTACAGGAGTGGGAAAGAGAATATTTTTAATGTCACCATTGCATCATCATTATCAAAAGAAAGGTATACATGAAGCAAAGATAGTTGTGAGATTTTGGATAGTAGGAATCTTACTTGCAGTGTTAACGATAATAACTTTGAAAATCAGATAAAAGAATAAATTTAAATAATCAAAATGTCAATAGAAAGAACCATAAGAAATATCAGAGGAGACCATTCAATTTGGTTGATAGTTCTGTTTTTGGGATTGTTTTCAATTCTGGCGGTTTACAGTGCAACAGGAAGTATGGCATATCTTTCTCATGGCAAACAAGCGGAAGTATATCTGATAAAGCAAATGTTATTCATGATATTGGGATTTGTGATGATGTATGTCGCATATAAACTTGAATATATGCAATATGCGAAAATAGCACCGGTTCTTTTGATAATAAGTATACCGTTATTGATTTATACAATCTCTTACGGAACTCAAATAAATGATGCAAGGCGTTGGATAACAATACCATGGATAGATCAGACATTTCAAACATCGGATTTTGCAAGATTGGCTTTGATACTATATCTGGCAAGATCCATTGCGAAAAAACAAGATGTCATAAAAGGATTTAAATCTGCCTTTGTTCCATTGTTTTTGCCTGTGATCATAGTAGTGGGATTGATAGCACCATCTGATTTGTCAACTGCAGGTTTACTATTTCTGACGAGTTTGTTATTGATGTTTATCGGTAGGGTAAAGATGAAATATATCATTTTATTAATCGCATTGGGAGCAGTGGTATTGTCCATTTTGATTCTGATAGGAAATTTTTTCCCTGAAGCTGTCAGATTGGAAACTTGGATAAGCAGAATACATGAATTCTTTTACAATACTGACGGAGGGCATCAGATTCAACAGTCTAAAATTGCTATTGCTCACGGTGGAATATTTGGTGTGGGACCCGGAAACAGTTTACAAAGAAATTATCTCCCCTACCCTTACGCAGATTTTATATATGCTATAATAGTGGAAGAATATGGTTTGATAGGAGGAATATTAATAATAGGATTATACTTGTTTTTATTGATAAGAAGTATTTCCATAGTCACAAAAAGCCCAAAAACGTTTGGAGCAATGTTAGCTATGGGATTGACATTAAATATAGTAGTTCAGGCATTTGCAAATATAGCTGTATCTGTTCACTTACTGCCGGTAACTGGTCTAACCTTGCCAATGGTAAGTGTTGGAGGTTCTTCAATATTGATAACATCCGTTTCTTTGGGTATTATATTGAGTGTAAGCAGGTATGCCGAACAGGCGCAGAAGGAAAAAATTGCTTTACAGGAAATCGAAGAATTAAATGAAGATAATAATTAGCGGGGGTGGCACCGGAGGGCATATATTTCCTGCTATAGCAGTAGCACAGGAATTGAAATCGAAAGATAATAATATTGAAATACTATTTGTCGGTGCAAAAGGAAAAATGGAGATGGAAAAAGTTCCGAAAGCGGGATTTGAAATAATAGGATTGCCGGTAAGCGGATTGCAGAGAAAATTGACTTTAAAAAACTTATCATTTCCTTTCAAGTTAATGAGTAGTTTATGGAAGGCAAGGAACATAATCAAAAAATTCAAACCGGATGCAGTAGTAGCATTCGGAGGTTATGCAAGCGGTCCGATAGCGCAGGCAGCAGCGTGGAAAAATATTCCCGTTATCTTGCAGGAACAAAATTCTTTTCCGGGAATTACCAATAAGCTGTTGGCAAAAAAAGCTAAAAAAATATGTGTTGCATATAAGGGAATGGAGAAGTTCTTCCCTAAAGAAAAAATAATCTTTACAGGAAATCCTGTTAGAAAAATAATATCAGATTTGGCTAAATACCAAAATGATAAAGACATCAATTCGTCACTCAGGCATTTTGATTTGGTTCAAAATAAGAAAACTGTTTTAGTGTTTGGAGGAAGTCTCGGTGCCGGATCGCTTAATGAAGCGGTCAAACTTAATTTGAAAAAGCTATTGTACAATGGAAATATCCAAATAATTTGGCAAGTGGGAAAACTTTATTTTGCAAAGTATATCTCTTTGGAAAAAGAATATACTTCAAAAATAAAAATATTACCATTTATCGATAAAATGGATCTCGCCTACAAAGCTGCCGATATTGTGGTTTGCAGAGCGGGTGCATTGACAATTTCCGAATTAAGTTTGGCCGGTAAAGCGGCGATTCTGGTACCATCTCCAAATGTCGCGGAGGACCATCAAACAAAAAATGCTTTAAGTTTGGTCAAAGAAAACGCGGCATTGATGATAAAAGATGTTGAAATAAAAGAAAAACTGGGAGATGAAATATTGAAATTGATAAACAATGAAAACAAAATAAAAGAACTTGAAAAAAACATTAAAAAGCTGTCAAAACCGGATTCTGCAGAAGAAATAGCAAATGTGGTTTTGAAATTGATAAAAAAATGAAAAAATTTTTAGAAAAATATGATCTGTTAAGAATAATCAGAGTACTGGGAGCAGCAGGACTGATAGTAGTACTGTATTTTTCGATTCAATTTAAAGCAAACTCAAATTTAAAAAAAATATCAATTACAATAGAATCACAATACAAAGAAAAGCTAATAAATAAAAATGATATTTTAAGGTTTTTAAACAAGTCTCTGAATAAAGATTTAGAGATAGCGAAAATTGAAAAAGTTGATATTTTGAAAATAGAAAAATTGTTGGACAACAGCAATTTCATCAAAAATGCTGATGTATATCTTGATTCAAAAAATCAGTTGCATATCAAATGCAAATTGAGAGATCCGATTGTGAGGATCAACAGGCAAAATAAAAAAGATTTTTATATAGATATCGAAGGAAATCCTATTCCTGTATCGAAAAGAGCAACGGTAAGGGTTCCGGTGGTAACAGGAGCTGTTAACAGAATAAATTTAAAAAACAGGAATAATAAAAATTCTGAATACAGAAAAATATGGAAATTGTCAAAAAAAATATATGAAGATCCATTTTTAAATGCACTTATTGAACAAATAAATATTGATAGAGATAATACTTTTACTCTAATCCCTAAATTGGGAAAGCAACAAATAGAATTTGGAGATTTAACAAATATTGATAATAAACTGACCAAGATAAAAGCATTTTATAAAAATGGAATGACTCAATCAGGTTGGAATAAATTTAATAAATTATCTGTCAAATGGGACGGACAAATAGTTGGAAGTTTTTAAAATTATAAATATTATAATTATGATGAACATTAACAATAAAAAATCACCTATGATAATCGCTCTGGACATTGGAACGACAAAAGTCTGTGCGATTGCAGGATTCAAAAATGAATTCGGGAAAATAGAGATCACTGGTTTGGGCAAAGTCAAATCAGAAGGTGTTTCACGTGGTGTAGTTTCCAATATAGATAAAACTGTAAAAGCGATAAAAGAAGCTGTCAGCATAGCTGAGGTAAATGCAGGCAAAAAATTTAAAAAAGTAAATGTAGGAATTGCTGGACAACATATCAAAAGTCTTCAACATCACGGTTTAGTGGTAAGAAAGGACAGCAATTCGGAAATAGATGAAAATGATATAAACAGATTGATCAATGATATGCACAAGCTTGTACTTCCTCCGGGAGATAAGATCCTTCATGTTATACCACAGGAATTTACTGTAGATAATGAGCAGAATATAAGTGATCCCATCGGAATGTCAGGAATCAGACTTGAAGCAAATTTTCATATAATTACCGGACAGGTATCCGCTTCCAAAAATATTTTCAAAGTAGTGGAAAAAGCAGGTTTTGAAGTAGCAAACATGACACTTGAGCCAATTGCTTCTGCATCAGCAGTACTAAGTGATGAAGAAAAAGAAGCAGGAGTCGTATTGGTAGATATAGGCGGTGGAACAACAGATATAACGATATTTAAAGAAGGTATAATCAGACACACCGCAGTTATTCCTTTTGGCGGAAATGTAGTAACGTCTGATATTCAGGAAGGTCTTAGTGTGATGAAAGATCAGGCAGAGAAACTCAAAGTAAAATTTGGTTCAGCTCTTGCAGAAGAGATAGTGGATAACAGATTGATAGTAATACCGGGTTTCAAAGGACGTGATCCTAAAGAAATATCTGAAAAAAATCTGGCAAGGATCATCCAGGCAAGAATAGAAGAAATATTTGAATTTGTCATTTGGGAGATCAACAGATCAGGATACCAAAACAAACTGTTAGCCGGATTGGTATTGACCGGAGGAGGTTCATTGCTAAAAGATATAGATCTACTCGCAGAACTTCAAACCGGAATTATCACAAGATTAGGACAACCTACTGAACATCTAGCTCACGGATACAACAGTGAATTGACCTCTCCTATTTATTCAACGGGAATAGGATTGTTGATAAATGCAATAAAACAAAGTAAAAATGAAGATATCCCTGAAGATATCCCCGAAGAAATTGATACTCAAAGCGAATATGATAATAGTGACGAGGGTACTGAAGGGAATTTCAAAGGAAATCATAATAAAGAAAAAGGGAAAAAATGGTTAAATAAAATCTTTGACTACACAAAAGAATTTTTTGAAAGTACTCCGGATTCGGAATTTTAATTAACTAAATAATTTATAGTATTAACTTAAAATCAATAATATGGAATTTGATATACCTAAAAGAGAAAGTTCAATAATAAAAGTCCTGGGAGTTGGAGGTGGAGGATCAAATGCAGTAAACCATATGTTTAAAATGGGAATCACAGGAGTTGACTTTGCGATATCCAATACCGATATTCAATCAATGGAAGAAAGCGATATCCCTGTAAAATTGCAGTTGGGTCCTATACGAACAGAAGGCAGAGGAGCAGGTTCTATCCCCGAAGTAGGAAAAGAAGCATGTATTGAATCAATAGACAATGTAAGAGATTTCCTTCAGGATAATGCAAAAATGGTTTTCATAACAGCCGGATTGGGTGGTGGCACAGGTACAGGTGCAGCACCTATAATAGCAAAAGCTGCAAAAGATATGGGAATTCTTACAATTGCAATAGTGACACTTCCTTTCAAATTTGAAGGTGCCAGGAGAATACGTCAGGCATATGAAGGATTGGAAGAATTAAAGAAAAATGTCGATTCAATATTGGTTATATCCAATGATAAACTAAGAATGATCTATGGTAATCTACCAATATCTGAAGCATTTGCTTATGCAGACGATATATTAACAACAGCTGCAAAAGGTATCGCTGAAATAATCACCGTTCCGGGATATATAAATGTTGACTTTGAAGATGTCAACACAGTGATGAAAAACAGTGGTATAACAGTAATGGGAAGTGCTACGGCTGAAGGAGAAAACAGAGCTAAAAAAGCAGTGGAAACATCATTGAATTCACCACTTCTTGAAGATAATGATATAAGAGGCGCCAAACATATCCTGCTAAATATAACCTCAGGAACCAAAGAGGTTACAATGGATGAAATAGGTGAAATAACTGAATATATACAGGGTGAAGCAGGTTTCGGAACAGACCTGATATGGGGAAATTGTAAAAATGAATCTTTGGGAGAAAAAATAAGCGTCACCGTAATAGCTACAGGTTTTGAGGAAAACAATTCTAAATCAAGTGACGGAGCTAAAAGCACCGTTAAGGTCGGATTGAATGATAATCTTAAAAAGGAAAATGATTTTAATATTCCTTTAGATATCGATTTTGATGATGATTCAGGAATTAACATTATTGATTTTAATGAAACAGATGAAGTGAAAAATACAATCGAGGCATTCAAAACTTCCATTGATGATGATGAACCTTATGTCAGAAGAGAGAGAGAAGAAAAGCTTCAAAAGATCAGGAATAAAATGATCAGAAGTAATAATGCGCCAGATAAAAGTAAAAAGGTATCATTGGATAATCCCAATATGATAAATAAATATGAAAATGAACCGGCATATAAAAGGAAACAGGTAAAACTGGAAAGCAAACCGGAAAAATACAATCCAAATTCATCAGAACTCAAAATAGGTATTGATGAAGAGGAACCGATTACAAGAACTAATTCTTATCTACACGATAATGTTGATTAAATGAATAGAGATAAGAATTTTACAAACGTGGATTTCGTCTTTCTATATAATCATGACTTTTCATGAGATTGGTTTATTAATTGTCCGGGTTTCCCAGACCCGGGCATTTTTTAAAACGATAAAATAGCAAGCAATAAAAAGAATAATATTTTAAAATATCAAATATCTATAAGTGAGATAATGAAACAGGGAAAAAGAAATAGATATTTATTAATGTGGATTTCGTCTTTCTATATAAATCATGAACTTTTCATGAGATTGGTTTATTAATTGTCCGGGTTTCCCAGACCCGGACATTTTTTAAAACGATAAAATAGTAAGCAAAAAAAGAATAATAACTAAAAATATCAAATATCTATAAGTGAGAAATCGAGACAGAGAAAAAGAAATAGATATTTATTAATGCGGATTTCGTCTTTCTATATAAATCATGAACTTTTCATGAGATTGGTTTATTAATTGTCCAAGTCTCCCAGGCTTGGGCATTTTTTTTAATATAATCCGGGTTAACATAACAGATTCGTAGATACAGAAACAAACGTTAGCCGAAAATCATAAAGCTAAAATCATGAATAATCCGGGTTAAGCCGAACTCAGCTTAAAAAACAAAATATACCAATCCAAAATCATAATTAACTCCCCCCCTGAAACCATCGATATAAGAATGTTCAGTAGTTTCATAATCTAATCTGCCGTAAGCACTAATATGAGCAGATAATCTGGCTTGGGGAGAAACATAATAGTACAAATTATTATCCCACCTAACAGATAAATTATTTGCACCAATTGCATCATCTTCAAAAAGGACAAATGTATTGTCGCTAATAGTAAATTTAGAATAAAAACCTGATCTGGTAGTAGGATAATACCCCAAACCTAAACTTGTATAGAAATATGTTTTCAATCTTTGATTATCGACTACTTCACTATTTACACTTTTAAAAATATCTTTTATTCCGCCTTTAGCTTTTATTTTAAAATCCAATTGCCAGTTGATACCCAAAGCTTTATAATACTCAAAAGAAACAAATGAAAACAAATCCACAGCTAAAGTAATCGAATCAATATCCGAAGTTTTTAATTTGGAATATGAAAATCCGGGTTCAATACCAAAGGTAAAAGCTTTTCCAGACTTTCTGACGTTATTAACACTATAATTCCACATATCGTATAACGATGCATAATACAACGGATTTGAAAATTTTGCTTTATTTTTAAGAAAAGTATTTGAAAATCCTACCAGATCATCCATAAATTTCAAACGGGAATCAAATGCTCTAGTATAATTTCTATTGGTAATATAATTTGCCATATCAAATATATCATCCTGATAAAAAGAAATATTATTTTCAAACAAATCATATCTTTTAAAATCTTTTAATATCCTGTATGCTTTCCATGCATTCGAAACAATCTCCACCCTTCCAAAACCGATTTTTAGTGGCAATATAACATTAGCTCTCGTACTAAAATTTTTACTTATCACGGTATTATTATCAAAAATAGATTTACGACGGAAATTATCACTTAGTATAAATAAACGTAAATCTCTCTCAAGAAAAAAAAGAGGTGAAACATAATACCTGTTACTTCCGTTATAGCTTAAATAATTAGAAAAATCAATTGATTTTGATTTCAAATCACCTTTATTTACATTCCTGCTACTAAAATGAGATCTTGTCGAAAAATGAATCGAGCGACTCAACTGCTTTTTTCGTGAATTAACAATTTTCCTATATCTAAATCCCAAAGGTAAAGATAATGAATTATTATTCCGGTATGAAACTGATGCTCCATCGTCTGTAGCTTCATAATCTGAACCACCCGAAAAATTAAAATTCACCTGCAAAGAATGATATTTATAATCAGGCAATTTATAATCATTGAGATTGATTTTTTCTATATCGACTTGAGACATTAAATCAAACGATATTAATACAAGAATAAACAATACTAATCTTTTCATAATATTTTATTTTATTAATCACAAATATATTTATTATAATATATTAATAATAATAATTAACATATTTTAACTTTTTAATAATCTACTCACACAGTGCCATCTTTACAAAAAAAACATGCTGTCAGGTGCACATTCAGAATAGTTACGCTTTTTCAAAATAAAAAAGTATATTTGTAACTTTTTGAATATTTATTTCGTCAAAAAAATGTTGAATATAAGATGGAGAACTTTCTGTTGGCATACAAAGATAAATTTTACCGTTTTGCCTTGCGCATGACCGGTGACAGTAAT
>JALVEG010000425.1 GCA_027031145.1 Saprospiraceae bacterium
TAAGATCCCGAAAATATAAATTTTCATTTTCAAAATAATCTCCCAGCATATACATAAAAGTCTCAGGTGGATTTGGCATAGCACCTTTTATTGAAAAAGCTTTTTTACCGGGTGGTAAAGTTCCCTTTACAATTATGTTATAATCAAAAGGTTCATTATAAATATAAGCATTATCTCCACTTCCTTTTTTCCCTGTCTTAACAAAGTTTTGGATATTCAAACCATAAATCGGAGGTTCAATTCCAGTGATCTTTGTTTCATCATCTAAATTATCTCCTGTTTCAAAAGTCAAAGTGTATTCATTATCATTAATATTTAACGGAAATGATCCTCCTGCATAATAATTTCCAATATCCTGATAAGTCCAACTTCCGTTTACAGGAAATGAAGAATAAGATAAAACAAGAATTATATCCCCTTCGATACAACTGATTTTCTTTTTCCTGACAGCGCTCCCAATTGCTTTTAAAATAGTTTTGTATCCTTCAGAATAAAACCTTTTTGATCCCAAAGTAGGATCACCTGAAGGAATAATTACAAGATCTCCTTCAAGAGTCCCGTCATACAATATATCTCCGGTATAGTAAAATTTTGTTGCAAACTTGTAATCATCTCCTTTAGTATCAATAGATGTCAAAGTGTAAAAAAGTTTTAAAACCGATGCCGGGACAAAATTCTTATTAGAATTGAATCCAAGTATTTCATGACCTTCTTCAAAAACAGATAAGCCAACATAAGAAGAGGATAAATATTTATTTTCCAAAGAGGATAATATTTCATTTTTAACATCCTTTTGAGCATCTGCCCAAAAAGAATAAAACAAAAACAAAATAAAATATAATCTTAAATTCATCAATAATTGTTGTAATTTAAAAACAGGTAACTATTCAGGCAAAGTGCTTTTGAGATAAAAAAATTGAAGTTTTTGATCCAGAATCGATTCTACCTGCGCAGTTACAAAATCAAATAGAAATAATAATCAATTTTCGTGTAGCAATTATATTACCGTATCTATCCTTTAAAGCAATTAAGTATGTTCCTTTTCTTAAAAATGAAAAGTTGTACTTCATCAAAGTGTTTTCCTCAAGATTAATATTTTTCTCCCATATCTTTTTACCAATAATATTATAAATTTCCAGATTATAACTACCTGGTTTATAGTTAGAAAAAAGAATCTTGGCATAATTATATGTCGGATTTGGATAGATTAAAAATATCTTTTTATATTTTTTTAAATACAATCTATCTTCATCTACATTATCATTCTGATACTCAATAACATAGTTTTTATTTTCTTTTGAGTAACTGATTTTCGCAAAATAATATCTGTTTGTATTGGAGAAAAAATAATAATAAGTTCTTTTCCCTTGATTCTTGTATATTTTCTTTAATACTTTCTTATTATAAACAGGTATTTCATCACCGCTTTTATGATCATATAGCTTCAATTCGATAAATTCATCTATTTTAAGTCTTAATGCTGAAACACTTTTATGCTTAAACTCAAATCTACCGTCCGCATCATAATGATATTGGCGTTTGATAAAGCCGAAAAGTTTGATTTCTTTGACTTTCAAAGGTAAGCTTTCTGTAATTTCAGAAGGAATTTCGTCTCTGCTAAGAATAGCTTCGAAACCGGTAGAATCTGTAAATTTTGCTCCGTAAAATAATTTTTTTTCAGAAAAAATCAATGGTTTATTGTATAAAACAATACGATTTGGATTTGTTTTTGTCTTTAGTACAAATCCAATTTCATTCAATTTAGACCTGCTTTTTTGATAAAATAAAACATCCCTACCACTTTCTATTCTGATTACCTCAGTATATTTTTGTGATGGAATATTGGTATTAGATATTTTCACTTCTTTTACTATCGGAGATTCTTCATCACTCAAATCCCATGTAACATGTGATCCTCCTTTTTTTACCAATACTGAATCAAGATAATCAACCGAATAAAACAATGAAGTTCCACCTTCAATATTGATATGATATTTTCCTATTTCCAATTGGCCAAATAGAAATATATCAGAAAAAAGAAATATCAATATAAAAAGTATTTTTTTCAATGCTAAGATATTATTTTCAACAACTCAGACAGGATTATTTTGAAATGGAAAAACTCTTTTTTCAATCAAAATGATTCTACCTGAGCAGTTACCAATATTTAAAAACACAAAAATAATTTTTATATTCGTTTTAAACGATTATTATATGGATTATAATTGTAAATAAATGTTAATTTTTTGGTATCTACTCAGGCAGGGTACTTTTGAGACTAAAAAAAACAATTTTTTTCAATCAAAATGATTCTACCTGAGTAGATACTTTTTTTGAATTAAGTTCTGATATAAACAAATTCAAAACCATTTCAATAGTAATTTATAAACCAAAATAATGATTTTTCAGACTATATTTGTTGCATCTGAATAAACTTATAATATTGTCCTTTTAAATTATACAATTCCTCCGGAGTCCCTTCTTCGATAATTTCCCCGTTTTCCATCACGATCACTTTATCTACCGATTGTACGGTAGATAATCTGTGGGCAATTATCAAAGAAGTTTTTTGTTTCATTAATTTGTTAAGAGCTTTTTGAACAGATTTTTCTGATTTTGAATCCAACGACGATGTCGCTTCGTCCAAAATAAGAATAGGAGCATTTTTATAAACAGCTCTTGCAATAGCTATTCTTTGTTTTTGTCCTCCACTCAATTTTGTACCCTGATCACCGATCATCATCGTTTTTGCTTTTTCGATATCCTCAACAAATTCATCCACCAAAGATGTTTTTATGGCAATTTTCAATCTTTCAACATCATATTCACTTTCAGAAAAAGTGATATTATTCAAAACCGAATCATTAAAAAGTAACGGATCCTGAGAAACTATTCCTATCAAATCCCGTAAACAATGAATATCCAAATCCATAATATTAATTCCATCTATAGATATTTGTCCGTCGCAAACATCATAAAACCTTGAAAGCAGATCAGCTAAAGTTGTCTTACCGGCTCCCGACGCACCGATCAAAGCTATTTTTTCTCCTTTTTTCAATTTCAGGTTTACATTTTTCAATACATACTCATTTGAATCCGGATATTTAAATGAAACGTTTTCATATAGAATCGAAGACTTAAACTCTTTTATTTTAATAGCATCAGCTTTATTTTTTATATTATTTTTCACATTTAATATCTCCTCTACCCTTTCCAATGCTGCGGATCCCTTTTGAAAACTATAATATGCAGAAGAAAAAGATTTAGCAGGCTCGATAATTGAGAAAAAAGCATAAATAAATGCAAAAAAAGTAGCTGCCAATATTTCACCTTTAAAAACCAATATAGCAGAATAATACATTAAAACGGATATTACAACTACTCCCAATACTTCCGCAAGAGGGGAACCAAGGTATTTTCTCCACATAATCCTGGTAAGAATATCCCTGTATTTATTATTAACAGAGTCAAATTTACGTATTGCTAAATCAGTTGCATTAAAACTTTTAATTATTTTTATACTACCTAAAGTTTCCTCCAAAATCGACAATAATCTTCCCAAATAACCTTGAGCTTCAGATGATTGCTGCTTCATTTTGCGAGAAACGCCTCCGATCAAAAAAACTGTAACCGGTAATAAAATCAAAACAAATAGTGTCAGTTTCGGACTTATTATAACCATAAATGCAATCGCACCAATTATTATTAAAGGAGCTTTGATCAACGCATCAATGCCATTCATTATGCTGGTTTCTATCTCTTGCATATCCATACTCATCCTGGATAACAAATCCCCTTTTTTCTTATCTTTAAAATAGAGAACGGGAAGTCCCATAAGATGATGATACAGCTCACTTCTCATATCACGGATAAATCCATTCCGGGGAGGAGTTATAAAAAAAGTTCCAAGATATCTAAAAATATTTTTCAATAAAAACGATAAGAAAAAGGCTATGATCACATACAATAATGCTTCTTCCGGAGTCCTTCCCTCTATTAATCTTGATAATTGATAATTGAGATATTCTTTTAAATCAGCACCCGGATTCAAAACCGGTTTCAAATTTTTAGTTTTATCAGGATTGAAAAGCAAATCAAAAAAGGGTATAAACAACGGTATACTGGCTATTGTAAAAACAGACATTAAAATATTGGAAAAGATACTTGCAATCAGCCAATATTTGTAAGGGAACAATCTTTTGACTATATACCAAAAGCGCTTCATTTATTATTTTTTAACAAGCAGTATTACAATATTTTCCCATATTAAAGTTAAAATATTATCGATATAGAAAAATATTATATAGAATTGTATGAATAACTTAAAAGATTAAATACTTATTGTGGAAATCACTCTTCAGTTTCTTCTCCTATCTCAAAATCCTCCATAAATCCCGTATCGAATTTTCCTGAAAGAAATCTTTTATCATTCATCAATTTTTTATGGAAAGGAATTGTAGTCTTTACACCTTCTATAATATATTCATCCAATGCTCTTTTCATCTTTTTTATCGCTTCCTCCCTTGTTCGGGCTGTACAGATCAATTTTGCTATCATCGAATCATAATAAGGAGGAATCATATATCCTGCATATACATGGGAATCCACTCTTACCCCTTGCCCGCTTGCAGAATGATAAGCAGTAACCAGCCCCGGACTCGGTGCGAAATTCTTATATGGATCTTCTGCATTAATCCTGCATTCTATAGCATGCATTTTGGGAAAATAATTCTGTCCTGTTATAGGAATTCCGGCTGCTATTTTTATTTGTTCCTTTATAAGATCATATTCTATTACTTCCTCTGTAACTGTATGTTCTACCTGCACCCTGGTATTCATTTCCATAAAATAGTAATTTTTATGCTTATCTACCAGAAACTCCACTGTTCCAAGCCCCTCATATTTAATGGATTTACCCGCCTTAATTGCAGATTCTCCCATTTCTTTCCTCAGTTTTTTTGTCAAAAAAGGAGATGGACTTTCTTCTACCAATTTTTGATGTCTTCTTTGAATCGAACAATCTCTTTCAGACAGGTGAGCTACATTTCCATATTGATCACCAATAATCTGAAATTCTATATGCCTTGGATTTTCAATGAATTTCTCAATATACATTCCGTCATTTGAAAAAGCCGCTTTTGCTTCCTGACGGGCCAAAGACCATTGTTCTTCAAAATCTTCAGGTCTGGTCACTATACGCATACCTCTTCCACCACCGCCAGCAGTAGCTTTGAGTATTATCGGATAACCGATTTCTTCAGCAATTTTCAGTCCTTTATTCAAATCTTTCAATAAGCCTTCTGAACCCGGAACCACTGGTACACCTGCTTTTATCATAGTTTCTTTTGCCGTGATCTTATCTCCCATTTTTCTTATCATCTTCGGAGTAGGACCTATAAATTTTATATTGTGTTGTTCACATATTTCGGCAAAATCAGCATTTTCAGCCAAAAAACCATAACCGGGATGTATTGCATTTGCATTTGTGATTTCAGCTGCTGCCATAATTCTTGCAGGATCCAAATATGATTCGGCAGGATTTGGAGGTCCAATACAAACCGCTTCATCAGCAAATCTGACATGAAGACTGTCAGCATCGGCAGTCGAATAAACTGCAACCGTCTTAATACCAATCTCTTTGCATGTCCTGATTATCCTTAAAGCTATCTCACCTCTGTTGGCAATTAATATTTTATCAAACATAAAACTATTTTTTAAATATCAAATCAAAATGCTATCCTTTAGGATCAACTAAAAACAATACCTGATCATATTCTACAGGAGAAGCATCTTCCACCAAAACATCAACAATTTTTCCTTTCACTTCAGCTTCAATCTCATTAAACAATTTCATAGCCTCTACAATACAAACTATAGTATCTTTATCAACGTTGTCACCTATCTTCACATAAGGATCTTTGTCCGGACCAGGTGAACGATAAAATGTTCCTACAATAGGAGATTTGATTTCCAATAACTCTTTTTTAACTTCTACAGGTGCTTCAGCCTGCTTATTTTCCTGCTTAACTGCTTCTTGTGAAACAATTTCCGTCCTCGTTTCAGAATGCGCAGGAATATGTGAAGATACAACAACAGGAGCCTGAGCCTGTGCTTGAGGCGCATTAACATATTTATGATATTCCTTTGTCCTGATAGTCAATCTAAAGTCACCATCTTTCATTTTGAATTCTGAAAGATTGGAATTGCTTATTAATTTGATTAAATTTTGAATTTCTTTGTAATCCATGATGTCGCTTTTAATGATGATAAGAAATAATTATGATTACTTTACACGTTCCATATACTCACCTGTCTCAGTAAGTATCTTTACTTTGTCTCCGATGTTTATAAATAGAGGAACTCTGATTTCAGCACCTGTCTCAACAGTTGCGGGCTTTTGAGCATTTGTAGCAGTATCTCCTTTAACTCCGGGTTCGGTATAAGTAACTTCCAGTACTATATGTTGAGGCATTTCTGCTAAAAGAGGTGTTTCATTTCCTGCATGGAACAATATATCTACAGAATCTCCTTCTTTTAAAAATTCCGGGTGAGGAAGCATATTCTCGTTTAGAAATACCTGCTCATAGGTTTCCATATTCATAAAATGATATCCGGAATCATCTTTATAAAGATATTGATATTTTCTTCTTTCTACTCTGACATCATCAATTTTGTGTCCTGCAGAAAAAGTTACATCAATAACTTTTCCGGATGTGATACTTTTCAATTTTGTACGAACGAATGCCGCTCCTTTTCCTGGTTTTACATGTTGAAATTTAGTTACAACATAAATATCGTTATTATAATTTAAACATAATCCGTTACGGATATCTGAAGTTGTTGCCATGTTTACTGTTTTAATTAGCCCGCAAAAATACGGAAGAATTGTGGAATCTGATAATTTATCGATAGAAAGTTTTATAAAACATTGAATTTAATAAATAGAACCAGTGGCTAATTCCTATTTTGATGTGCTAAGCAAAGTAAGAATTTAGTCTAAAGAAGAAATCTTTATTTCTTGTTCAATAATTAACTTGGATAAACCTATTCTCGGGCGCATTTTATTCTTTCGTTTCCCCCCTTAAAATTAATATTTGAACAATTTAAGCGATTACCTATAAAATACGGAGTAAATGTTAGAGGTCAAAAACCACGAATGTGGTTTAATATGAATAGCCCCGTATGAAATGCGGGGTATATGTAAGAGGGAAATGAACGCCGAAGGTGTTCAACAAATCTTATGAATTTCAAATATTTCATCCGATATATTACATTCAACTCCTATCAGAGTTGTAACCCCCTCACGCATTAACCACCGGTTTCACCGGCGGTTACTCACGTTTATCCCCTTCGGGGAATTTTCTTTTTCCCCTATAAAATTAATATTTGAACAATTTAAACTACACTATATAAAATGCGTGATAGATGTGCAATGGCAAAACCACAACATTTATTTCGTCGAGACCTGTCCCTTTGAGATATATTCCTTCGGGACCTGTCCCTTTGGGATTGGTTTAATAAAAATAACCCGATAAAAAATGATAGTAAATGTGAGAGATGGTGCAATTTATAATGCTAATTTTACATTGCCAGCACATTAAAATGAGAATTAGCCTTATCAGTACGAAAAAAAAACATTTTTCACCTATTATATAAATATAGTATGCTGCGCAACAGTGATGAATTTTTCAGATTTTGACAAAAATAATCTTTACATAAAGCATTATAAAAGCATAAAGCCTATAAAATATTGCTAAAATATGGCGAAACAAGCGTTTTTTCAACCAAAATGGTTTCAAGAAAATATTTTACGAAAAATATATTGCTATTTTTCAACAATTATTTATAATTGTATATCCGTATATTACATATTATATTTTTCTTATTTTGAATTCTAAAAGCATTTTTGGCACGCTAATTGCAGTTACATAACCAAATAATCATTGTATTATACATTGCTAAATTATTTAATATTAAAAAATAGAATTAAAATGAGAATTATTAAATATATAGGAATCCTGTTTGTTGTTTTAGTATTTTCTACAAACAATTTCGCTAACAACATCGAAAGTCCATTTTCAGAGATTTCAATAACTACCGCTAAAGAAATCGCATCTGCACAAGGAAAATATATATTCATTGATTTCTATGCTGATTGGTGTGTTCCATGCAAATGGATGGATGAAACTACTTATGCTGATAAAGGAGTGATCAACACCTTAAAATCAAATTTTATTCCTGTTAAAGTCAATATTGATGATTTTGACGGATACACTCTCAAAGCGGAATACAATATCAAGGTATTACCTACCCTATTGGTTATTGATCCGAATGGAAAAGTAATAAAAAGATATGAAGAATCATTATCTCCAGGCAAATTGAAAGATGTATTAATGGAAATAGCAGATAATTCAACTCTCGAATACAATGAGAATATCACACCTGAAGATCTGATAAAAAATGATATAAAAACTAATGATAATAGAACTATTGAGAACCCTGTAACTGTTAAAACCAACAAATCGTATCGCGTTCAAGTCGGTGTTTTCACCGACTACGCGAATACGGTGAAACTCATTGACAATCTGAATTTGAAATTTGATGAACCCGTAATAATAATTAACGGATATCTCAATAACAAAACTGTTTATAAAGTTGTCATCGGTGATTATGAAAACTATGATAATGCGGAAATTTTAAAATCAAAGATTAATGAACAGTTTGGAATTGAAGGAATAATTAAAACATTTGAATAAGATATTGGTATGAATAACGGATCATTATTGATTAGAAATATAAATAAGTTAATAGGTATTGTAGACAAGCCCTATCCTTTCAAAAAAGGTAGGGCTTTGTCCGATTTAAATACTATCGAAAATGCTTATCTGCTGATAGAAAACGAAAAAATCCATTCTTTTGGCAAAATGGATGATTGTCCCGACAATGCAGATAAAATAATTGAAGCCACCGGTTCGCTTGTTTTGCCTGCTTGGATGGAT
>JALVEG010000426.1 GCA_027031145.1 Saprospiraceae bacterium
TCGATGGCACATCGACAATGAAATTGGCATTGCACTCCGAGTGGATAAAAAAGCAAAATTATAGCATAAATGCCATAGTGGATTTGCATCTTCCCGAGCAGGGCATCGAAGGTGCATTTAGGATAACTACTATCAAACACATATTTCCACAGAAAAAACCGGTGGATGAAGACCCGGATGATGACTACGAATACAAGCCCGTCACCGGCTTGATTACCCATCAATCCGGTACGGTTTTTGAGATTACATTTGCAGAGGATAAGGGTAGAGCAGAAGGCAAGAGAGATACAATAGGAGTGACGGCAGTACATCCGTTTTATTCCCTGACAGCAGGGGATTGGGTTGCGGCAGGAGACTTGAGAGTGGGAGAGAAAGTTCTCGCAAAGTCAGGAGCAGCTATAGTCATATCTTCACGAAAGCGTGAAGGTGTCCGGACGGTTTATAACCTTGAAGTAAAGGATTGACATAATTTCTTGGTGGGGGATGAAGGGGTTGTGGTGCATAATGGATGTTGGAGTTCCAAACTACAAAAATATGGAAAAAGAGCTGCGGCAAAATATCAAAAGGCTATTGATCATGTTTGGGAAGGACATAATCCGCTATCAAAGGTGGCTGGAAAAAGTTACTTTAAAGAATCTTTAGACGATAAAATTAAGTTAAAGAAGTATATCAAAGAAGCACAAGGAAAAGGACAAATTCTAAGTGAAATAATTATTACAAGAGATGTTGATGGTGTTACGAGGAAGTACATGATTGTCGTGCGAGATATGGGAGAGAAAGTAGGTAAGCTTCGAGATCATACTACAGATACGAATATCTTAACCACAATTTTTGACGTTACAGGTAAAAATCCTATTGTAAATAATGCTTTTCCGGGAAAGCCATGAATATTAAAACTATGAAACTATTATTTAATATAAAAGTAAATAAAGAGAACCTATTTGAATTTAAAAACTCTTACTTTAAAGGAGGAGACAGGGCATACTTACAGAATAATATTGGCTTATCTCGATTTTGGTTATTAGACGAATTAGGTAATTTAATAAAGGAGTTTGATGATCTGTTATTCGATACGGTAATAAATTTCGCTCTCAGCTATAACAGTCTAATAAAAGGGACTGCTACTCAAGGAGGATTGTTTGTGATGGAACCTGAATGGGAAATGCATTTGTGGTTTGAGCTTGAAGGAAATAACTTCAGAATTAGTTTTAAAAACCATAGAGATATAGTTATGTCTAAAAAAGACTTCAGAGATATGATTTTGAATTTTTCAAATTATGCCTTATCCTCAATTGAATATTTTTATGAAGGTATAGTCGAAAACGAACATTACATTAACTATAAAAGAGAAATTTATCAAAACTTAAATGATTAAAAAATGTAAACTTACTTAGTTTCATAGGGTATTTTATTATTGCCTGCAAATGTTTCCAAAACTGTATTTTATAAAGATATGACGAAGAAAAAAATTAAAAACCTTGTTAACGAAATACTTAAGGATCCATCGGTTGATTGGGAGTTAATACCTAATTCAGGAAATCAATTAAGGGCTCTTGTTGATGGAACAAAATATTCTGGTTTTCCTTCGATTATAGGTCATAAAGCAGGTGGTTCTGGTATTTTGAATACAATAAGAGTTACTGTAATAGAACATGAAGGCGATTTGGTAATTAAAAATGCTTTTCCAAGTACTTCAATTGGATTTTAATGGTAAGAATATTATATGATTTTGATATAGAAAAGATTAATAACAGTAGATATTTCGATAGAACCGGACATATCTCAAAACTTACATCTAATTATACTTCTAAACTATTAAGAGGTAATGACTCAATTTTTGCGTATCAATATTTAGGCGGGGGGGTATGATTCTGTTTGCATTATTGAAAATAGGAATCAGACTTTTTATATAATTGAGCCAGCAAATGGTTTAATTGTGAGTTATCAGATGATTGAGGGGCTTTTTAGATTTGAGCAAGAGCGGAGAAAAAGAAGTGTTGATGATTTTACTTTTGGTGCAATGATGGACGAAACCATTTTTAGACCACACCGAAATGATGATGAAATCATGGCTCTTGGAAGTATAAAGAATTGTACTAATGTAGAGAATATTGAAATTACTTTTAAATATCCAACTTCTTCGTATAATTGGAAATGTAAATATTTAGATTTTGTACCGGAATTATTACGATTTGGAGAACGTATGATGTTTCTATATGAAAGATTATTGCCTGACTTTAAGGAATATGCTTTGTATCAAAAATTAAAGGAGATGCTTTTGGGTGACAATATTTTAAGGCAGAATTATGGAAATTTAATGGAATTTGATAATCTTGGGAAATCTTTTATGGATTTTATCGAATGATATTAAAAAGTATAAAAACAAAAAAGTTTTAAACTCAAAACTGTTTTTTTTTATTCGTAAATAAACCTTTATCTTGCATCACAAAGCAAGATATTAATGACAAATTTGATAGCAATGACTGACAATGGAGTGCCATTCTCTAAAGCAAAGGGACTTATTTACAAATCATTGGAATCTATGCAAGAAACTTTATCTGATCCTAAATATAATTTTGTCCGACTTATTAAGGGGCTAAAACAGAATCATATAAAATAATCAAAAATATCAATTTGGATCAGACAATATGGCTTAAGAAAAGTTCAATATCTATCGGGTTTTAGAACGCTAATGAGTGTAGAAAGATACAGAAATGCGGACATGGAAGATTTGAAAGAATAAATAAATTTACATTATCCGTTTAAGTAAAGGAACAAAATGAATAATAAAAACGTTATCTTTATGAATCTAAACTTTGAAATTATGGAAGGAATTTTGTATGTAACAGATGATAATAATAAGAAAAAGTTTGTCCAAATAGACCTTGAAAAATATGGTGAAATGTGGTCAGAGTTTTATGATATTCTTATAGCTGAATCAAGGAAAAATGATGAAAGAATCCCATTGGAAGAAGTAAAGAGAATGTTTGCAGCTAATGAATTATAAAGTAGAATTTACCACAAGAGCTATTAAAGATTTGCGCTCCTTGCCTAGAGTTTATCAAAGTAAAATAATCGATAAATCTGAAGCTCTTTCTAAAGATCCGTATCCTCATGGATGTATGAAACTAAAAGGGGTTAAAGAAGAGTTTTGGCGTATTAGGGTTGGTGATTATCGAATATTATATCAAGTTGATGATTCTGTTAAGATAGTTGATATAAGAAGAATTGGGCACCGGAAAGGCATCTATTAAATTAAGGAATTGTATGCTCCTCTGTCGTATGGATTATTTAGTGTCTGCCCGAAAACACATCAAATTTGAAAATGTTTCATTTTGTCATCTTTTGACTTTTTTACAAGTGATTGATACTAAGGCATCAAATTATTGCAAAAAAATCTAAATTTGAGTAATAATTATCTGAATAAATAAATTGTCTTTTTTTATGCAGTACTAAATATAATATTGATATTTTGGAGATTACAAATATTTTTAATGAAAAATTTAAAAACCCAAACTTATGAATGATAAAGAATTTGAGAAATTTTGGGACAAAGTTATGGATGGCTTTGGACAGTTATTTGTTGAAAAATGTGTTGATAATATCTATGACAAGATTGATAAATACAAAAAAGAGGACAAGATCTTTAAAGTATTTTTTGAAAGCTTGGATAATGAACAATTGGAAAATTACAATAAGGTAATGTACGAACAATTTGTTTATGGATATAATGCCGGTATTATGGATGTTTTTGATCATCATGAGGAATTTTCAATTAAGTATTTTGACATCAATAAGAATAAAGAATACGATATTAATTGGGATTTTTCAGGTGCATTGGTGGGAGAGCTTGTTGCGGATAAATATGGTTGGATAGACCGTTTTTCAAAAAAAATAAAAATAATATTAACATGATTCTAAAGGAAGAAAAGCTTATTGCTTATGGAAAATTATTGATTGAATTAAGTTATGATAATTTCTGCATCTTTTACGGAAATTACAGGCATTTTCTTAAGACAAATCAAATGATAGATAGACGTAGGTTTTATATTGATTTTTTTTCGAGTTTGACGGAAGAACAAACTATGCAATTTCTTTATATACAAGAAAAGATAGCGAGAGAAGTTTTAAAAGGATTTTTTGAAACTATATTAGAGAATAGAGATAAGTACAGGATTGTATATGTGGGAGATGACTTTGATCAGTATATTGATTTAACCGGTGACCTCAGTAAATTGGAAACAATGTTGTTCGAAGAAAATGGATTGGTTGAGAAATATAGCAAATGCAAAGATATTGTTCATAACGTAAGGGAGATGGAGAGTAGTATATAATATTAAATTTCCATCCCCATCACACCAACCCTCCCCCTTCAAAATCCCCTTCACCTTCTCCACCCATATTTCCATAATATCGACGCTTTGGGAAGTTAACAATCAACCCTTATAACTTTTTACCCGTTTATTTTGTTTAATATAATGATAAGAATAAAATATTTTATATTTTTTGTGGTTAGAGCTAATATGTCTAACTTTGCAAAGTTTTTTGAGAATTCTCAAATTTATAGCGTTTTTAACGGAATGCTATAAGAAATTAAATATTAGAAAAGATGAAAAAATTATTATTTGTTGCTTTTTTATTTAGTACTCTAAATATATTTTCACAAGGTTTTTATTGCGGTACTGTTGATGACGGTTCAATGCGGAAAAGACTGGAGCAGAATAAAAAAGCAATTAGGACTTCTCTTGAGTCCAGAGACGATGAGTGGCTTTTTATACCTATTGAGTTTCATATTGTAACTAAAAGTGATGGATCGGGAGGAATTGATGAAAATCAGATACTGGATGAACTTGCACACATGAATGAAAATTATGGTGGTTTTAAAATGAAGTTTTATCTGGCTTCTGATTTCAATTATATCAAAAGCAATTCTCTTTATTCTGATCCGGGAGGAACTTTTGGCGTTTCAAAAATTAAAGTAAATAAAAAGAAATTTCCCAATGCAGTAAATTTATTTTTGGTAAATGATATTGGAAGCGGAAGTGGTCCGGGCCAGGTTTTGGGGTATTATACACCGGCTTTGGATGTAGTAGTGATAAGAAAAAGTCAGTTTGGTGTTAATGCTCAAACAGCTTCACATGAGCTTGGGCATTTCTTCAGTTTAAAACATCCTTTTTATGGATGGGAGGAAGATCCTTATGATCCGGCAAAACATGGTAATCCTTTGACTGTTTTGAAAACATCAACCGGAGTTGTAATAGAATTTATGAATAAAACAAATTGTGATGTAGCGGCGGATTTATTATGCGATACTCCTCCTGATTATAATTTTGGTATTTCAGATCCTGAGCGGGATTGTAAACTTAATGGCCCGATTTTGGATTATAACCATGACACAATTGTTACCATGGAAAATAATTATATGGGGTATTTTTTCGGATGTGGAGATTATGAGTTTACTCCGATGCAGATAGCCGCTATGCGAGCGGATTTTTTATCATCTGCCAGAAACTTTTTGCATACAGGTATAGTTCCGGATAGTGCAGCTATCGATCCTTCAACATTTCATGTTGTATATCCTGCAAATAAAGAAAAGGTGGAATATTATGATTATGTTGATTTGGACTGGGATGATATGCCCAATGCTACTAAGTATGAAGTAATAATCAGTCCTGCAAGCCAACCGCAAAACGCTGTTAAATATTTTATTGATGGTCAGTCTCATTTGTTATTGACAAATCTGGTGAAAGGTAAAAAATATAAATGGTATGTGCGACCTTTTAGCAATGCATATACAAATGTGCCTAAGTTAGGTGGATATACTTTCAGAGCAGGAGATTGGACGATAGGAACAGATGATTTGAGTGATGTTACGGAATTGAGTTTATATCCTAATCCTACAAGTGATGGAGTGATTTACATCAATTCATCAAAGTCTTTTGATAATTCCACAGTAGAAATATACAATATGTCAGGTAAACTTGTGGATAAATTTCAAATGGATTTAACAAAGGGAATCAATAAGCTTAATTTGACACATTCTAATTATCATAATGCGATGTATAATGTTTTAATTAAAACAAAAGAACATAACTATATTCGCAAAGTTTTTTATGGGAAATAAATTTGACTACTCAGGTAAGAATTTTTTATCTCAAAAGATCTTTCTGATTGGTTATTTAAAATTTAATAATCTAAATAAAATTTAATAATGAATTTACACGAATATCAGGCTAAAGAAGTTTTGTCCTCATACGGAGTTCCGATCCAAAGAGGATATGTTGCAACTACAGTGGAAGAAGCTGTAGAAGGATGTAAGAAATTACAAAAAGAAACAGGAACAAAATTCTGTGTTGTTAAAGCGCAAATACATGCAGGTGGAAGAGGAAAAGGCGGTGGTGTGAATTGGCAAAAAATCTTGATGAGGTAAAAGAACATGCAGGAAATATCCTGGGCATGATGCTTAAAACTCCTCAGACTCCGGGTGGACTTAATGGTCCGGGAAAATTGGTGAGAAAGATTTTAGTCGCAGAAGATGTTTACGTTCCTGAATATGATATGTGTAAGGAGTATTATATCTCAATCCTTATGGACAGACAAAAGAGGATGAATGCAATTATCTATTCTACAGAAGGAGGTATGAATATAGAAGAAGTCGCAGAAAAAACTCCTCATCTTGTATTTAAAGAGCATGTTGATCCTGCTCTGGGATTGCAGGAGTTTCAGGCAAGAAAAATTGCCTTTAATTTGGGTTTGAGTGGTCAGGCATTTAAAAACATGTATAAATTTATTAAGAATCTGTACAAAGCATATATATCTTCGGATGCATCGTTGATAGAGATCAATCCTGCTGTGAAAACTGGTGAAGACAAAATAGTAGCAGTGGATGCAAAAGTAAGAATTGAAGATAATTCATTGTATAGACATCCTGATCTTGCAGCAATGAGAGATGAAAAAGAAGAAGATCCAACAGAAGTTGAAGCTAAGAAATATGATCTTAATTATGTGAAACTTGATGGTAATGTCGGTTGTATGGTTAACGGGGCAGGTCTTGCCATGGCAACTATGGATTTGATCAAACAATCCGGTGGATCTCCTGCCAACTTCCTTGATGTAGGAGGTACCGCTGATGCAGAAAGAGTGGAAAAAGGATTTAGAATAATACTTAGCGATC
This sequence comes from Saprospiraceae bacterium, assembly GCA_027031145.1. Taxonomy (GTDB): domain Bacteria; phylum Bacteroidota; class Bacteroidia; order Chitinophagales; family Saprospiraceae; genus JADJGA01. The sequence continues at coordinate 7,175 of JALVEG010000426.1, forward strand.
CTAATGTAAAAGCTATTTTGGTTAATATCTTTGGTGGTATTGTGCGTGCTGACAGAGTTGCACAAGGGGTTATAGATGCATACAATAACATAGGAGAGATCAATGTTCCGATTATAGTGAGATTAAGAGGAACCAATGCTGAAAAAGCAAAAGAACTTATAGAGAAAAGTGGTTTGAAAGTTCATTATGCTGTAGAGTTTCAGGAGGCAGCAGATTTGGTGAAAAAAGTTCTGGCATAATTTAATATATACTTTAATATACTTCTTTCTTAAAGTTTAGTTAGAATAATTATCAAGCCGCTTGTAAGAAATATTTTTACAAGTGGCTTTTTTGTATTGAAACGATGAAAATAAAGGATACAACAAAAGGATATCTATGGATTCTGGTTTCTGTTTTGGCAGTTTCCAATGTTTATATTTTTAGCAAAGCTGCTTTAAATGAGATTTCTATTATTCAGTTTGGATTTTACTGGTTTGGTTTTGGACTTTTGTGGAATATGATCATTTCCAATAGAAAAGTAGGTGTTTCTAAAATTAAATCACTGGATAAAAAAGTTAAACTTTTATATATCTTTATAGGAATAGTTGAAATTATATCAACGACAGCATTTTTTTATGCGATAATGACAATAGAAAATCCGTCCGTAACATCTTTTCTTGGCAATTTGACTCCTATTTTTGTAACTTTTTTCGGAGTTATTTTATTAAAAGAAAGATTCAATTTTATAGAATTGATCGGAGCGGTCTTAACTCTTTTTGGAGCATTCATCATTAGTTATAAAGGTAGTGCATCTTTGGATAAACTATTTATATCAGGATCTGAGTTTATCTTAATCTCAAGTTTTGTGTCATCTCTGACGACTATATTTATCAAAAAAAACATCGCTAAATTTACTCCTGCATTATTGTCTTTAAACAGAATTGTATTTATTTTTTCTTTTGCTACTATTATGATGATTGTGACTGGGGCAGATTTCAGAATTCCTCAAAAAGCTTTTTATGCTACCTTTTTAGGTTCATTGTTAGGTCCTTTTCTGACAGCTAATGCAGGTTACCACGCCTTAAAGTACATTGAAGCATCAAAAAGATCTATTCTTAATAGTTCGAGGAGCCTTTTTGTATTATTGGGAGCCTATATCTATTTTGGCAATTTACCAAAAGAATATCAAATTATCGGGGGTATCTTTACAATTTTAGGTGTAATATTAATATCATTCGGTAAAATGATTTTGAATTCAAGGTCTAAAAAATAGTTCGGAAAATAGTTCAGGCTATACTAAAAACCAACCATTTTCTTTTTAAAACTTTTGTTCTATCCTCACCCTCCATAGAAACATTTCATTTGTTTCACGGGGCAAGCCCTGTGAAATAAATTTACAATTTAGGCAAAGCCTATTTCACGGGGCAAGCAGCGGGGGATTAATTCCCCCTTCAAAATAAATTTTCGGTAATACCGATAAAAAAATATAGCCAAAACAAATCCTTCCCTTGCAACGTTCGCCTGGCAAAAGGTCTCTGACCTCTATGCAAGCTTCACAAAACCCTCCAAACATCCCCAATACCAACCAAAGTATCCCTTGAAGCACTACCTTTTGGGGGAAATTGCGGGTTGCTACTTCCCAATGTAATTTTTCTGCAACGCAGTGAAAGAAAAATGACAATGGGGAGCGCAGTGCATTCGCGGGCGAGCAAAGGGGGCAGCTGTGCAAAAACCTCAAAGCTTCAAAACTTGAAAACATCCAAACACAGAACAAAAAACATCATCCCAATATTCCATCATTCCATCGTTTCAGAACTAAACCGGCTTCAAAATCACTCC
>JALVEG010000427.1 GCA_027031145.1 Saprospiraceae bacterium
AAAGAAAAATGAGCCGACAGAAAAGGTTTTCAAAGGAAAACTAAAAGAACAAAAATTAATTGTAAATAAATATAAATAAATGTTTAACTTTGACAAAATAAGAGTCAAGAAAATTCAGGACGATACACAGGGCTATTGGGTGATTGGGTGATGAGGGGTGAGAGAAGGGACTAAGAGACGGAGAGACGGAGAGACTAAGAGACGGAGAGACGGAGAGACTAAGAGACGGAGAGACTAAGAGACGAAGGAACTTAGAAAATAAATAATCACCTTCGCCAACGGTCGAAGCCTTTGGCGAAGACCTACGTTGAAGCTTAGGTGATTAAAAAGGTTTGGAAAGCGAGGATTGGAGATACTTGCTAATCAGGGAAGGAATGATTAAAGTTTGGAGGTGGAATATCGAATATCGAACAAGGATTTATGATTTAAGAAATGGTGAAGCAAGGCAGGGCTATTGGGTGATTGGGTGATGAGGGGTGAGAGAAGGGACTAAGAGACGGAGAGACGGAGAGACTAAGAGACGGAGAGACTAAGAGACGGAGAGACTAAGAGACGGAGGAACTTAGAAAATAAATGATCACCTTCGCCAACGGTCGAAGCCTTTGGCGAAGACCTACGTTGAAGCTTAGGTGATTAAAAAGGTTTGGAAAGCGAGGCCGGAGACACTTGCTAATCAGGGAAGGGATGATTAAAGTTTGGAGATGGAATATGGGATAACGAATAAGGATTTAAGATTTTAGAAATAAAAAAGCTAAAGATTATAGAGATAAATTATATAAAATGAAAAATAATTATAAAAAATGAAGACAATTATAAAAATAGCATGGCGAAATATTTGGAGAAATAAATTACGAAGTAGCATTGTAATAATTTCTATCATTTTAGGGATTTGGGCAGGACTTTTTATTTCCGGTTTTACTCTCGGCATGAATGAGCAAAGAGTAAAAGGCATAATAACTACAACTTTATCTCATGTTCAAATACACAATCCTGATTTTTTAGCAAATCGAAACATCAATGATACAATAATTGACAGTAAAAATATTATTGAAGAAATCAGGAAAGACAAACAAATAACAGCATATACCGGCAGGCAAATAGTTACCGGAATGATAGCAAATGCAAAGGGTAACTACGGTATACAATTGACAGGAATAAATCCTGACATGGAAAAGAAAGTCTCTGTGATTTATAAGAAAATTGAAAACGGGAACTATTTTACCCGTATAAAACACAATCCTATAATTCTGGGCAAGGCACTGGCTGACAAAATGAATGCGAAGATCAATTCCAAAGTAGTTGTAACTCTTCAAAATATCGAAGGAGACCTCGTAAATGCCGCTTTCAGGGTAGAAGGAATTTTCAATACCCAAAATTCACCCTTTGAATTGTCAACAGCATTTGTAAGAAAATCTGATCTTGCTAAAATAACAGATTTAGGAATAAATAAAATACACGAAATAGCCATTTTGGGGCATTCCATAGAAGATGCTCCGCTTATTGCCGTAAATTTAAAAAAATACGATAGCAAAAATAAAATTGAAACCTGGGCTGAAATATCACCTGACTTGCAATATGCCCAGGAAATGATGAGCAGTTTTCTTTACATCTTTATGATAATAGTTTTACTTGCCTTATCATTTGGAATAATTAATTCAATGTTGATGGCGGTACTGGAAAGGAAAAAAGAACTTGGTATGCTGATGGCGGTAGGAATGAAAAAAATAAAAATATTTTCGATGATAAGTTTTGAGACAATCTTTTTATCATTAATCGCAGCTCCCATAGGTTTGCTTTTATCATACATTAGTATTCAGTATTTTTCAACTCATGGTATTGATCTAAGCAATTTTTCAACAGGATTGGCAAGTTTTGGTATCGGTACTAAAATTTACACTTTTCTACCTGCAAATGTCTATTTTGAAATAACTGCTTTAACAGTACTGATTGCATTTATTTCTTCATTATTTCCGGCAAGAAGGGCATTAAAACTCAATCCGGCAGAGGCGGTAAAATCATTATAAAACAAATTGGATAATTAGATAATATTAAAAATATTTATAATATGAAAACAGTAATAAAAACACAAAATTTAAGCAAAATATACAAACAGGGAGAAATTGAAGTCAAAGCACTGAATGATGTAACATGTGATTTTAACCAGGGCGAATTTACTGCGATAGTCGGACCTTCAGGCTCTGGAAAAACAACATTTCTAAATATACTAGGAGGTCTGGACCAACCCGATAATGGGAGTGTGAATATTGAAGGAACCGATATTACAAAGCTTAAGAGCGGAAAATTAATCGATTTCAGATTGTATAATATC
>JALVEG010000428.1 GCA_027031145.1 Saprospiraceae bacterium
ATAGGAAATGTGTTTTTCATAAAATGATTTTGGGCTTAATATTAATGACAAATGTAATCATTTTTTTAATAATAAAACTAAAGGGTTATTTCATTTTTTTGCTTTGCAGGAAGATTCTCTTTTTTTTACCCACTTGGGAAGAATCAAAGGCAAAAAATGGGAAAAGTGAAAAAATTTTATACACCCAAATATAACTATTCATGCCATTTTCAATATTTTTTCCTATTTTTACATAATGAAAATTAAGTATATTTGGTTCTTTTGGCTATTTATTATAATTTTGATTTTTACAAGTTGCTCAAAACGTCCTGATATTGTCAAAATCGATTTCAATCCGCGTTGGCAATTTGCTATGCAAGGAGATAGCACTTTTATGCCTGCGGAAGTTCCCGGCAATGTATTTCTTGACCTTTACAAAAATAAGAAAATTCAACATCCTTATTTTGGCGAGAATGAAAAAAAAGTTCAATGGGTTAGCCGGAAAAATTGGGTTTACAAAAGGGAATTCAGTATTTGCTCCAAGCTATTAACTCGAAAAAATATCAACCTTGTTTTTGAGGGTCTGGACACTTATGCCGAAGTGATATTGAACGGCACAAAAATTTTGAGTGCGGATAATATGTTTAGACAATGGACAATACCGGTGAAAGGTATTTTGCATAAGATAAATGAAATTGAAGTTCATTTTACATCTCCGCTTAAAATCGATTCCTTAAAATCTTTATCGTTACCGTACAAATTTCCCGACAACAGGGCATTTACCCGCAAAGCTCCTTATCAATATGGCTGGGACTGGGGTCCAAAATTGGTCACTATGGGTATTTGGAAAGATGCTTATTTGGAATTTTATGACGGTTTTCACATCAATAATGTATTTATTAAACAAGATCATATTGATGAAAAAAAAGCTGATCTGACAGCTATTTTGGATATTGAAAATAATGTTTCGGATAATATCGAAATCGAGATTTTAAATAAAAAAACAGGGATAAAATATATTGATAAGAAAATTCAGTCAGATTCTTTAAATAGCATTATCGGTATAAATTTTTCAATTGATAACCCGGAACTCTGGTATCCCAATGGAATGGGTGAACAAAATATTTATGAATTTCAGGTTGAAGTAAAAGCCGGTGATCAAATTTTGCACAAAACCATAAATACCGGTTTGAGAACAGTTAAACTTGTACAAAAACAAGACAGTACCGGTAGTTCGTTTTATTTTGAAGTAAATGGAAGTCCTCTGTTTATAAAAGGAGCAAATTATGTTCCGGCAGATAATTTTCCTTCGACTATTACTCCGGAAAGATATGAAAAACTGATTTCCGATGCTGCATTGAGCAATATGAATATGCTTAGAGTATGGGGCGGCGGAGTATATGAAAGCGATGAATTTTATGATCTCTGTGATAAATATGGTATTTTGGTATGGCAGGATTTTATGTTTGCTTGCAATTTTTATCCCGGAGACAGCGCTTTTGTAAATAATGTAGAACAAGAAGCAAATCAACAAATAATAAGACTGCGAAATCATCCGTCTATTGCCTTGTGGTGTGGCAACAATGAAGTGGATGAAGCTTGGTGGAATTGGGGTTATCAAAAAGCATTAAATTACAGTCCGAAGGATAGTTTGGAAATTTGGAATAATTATACCGGATTATTTCAAAATATTATACCATCTCTTGTTGAAAAATATTCAAACGGAACATCATATATTTCCACATCGCCAAAAATAGGGTGGGGACATAAGGAAGCTCTTTTGTCGGGTGATATGCATTATTGGGGCGTATGGTGGGGTGAAGAACCATTTGAAGTGTATGAAAAAAAAGTTGGTCGTTTTATGAGTGAATACGGTTTTCAGGGGTTTCCCGACATCAAAACACTTGAAGCTGTTTTGGACACACAGGATCTGAAACTCGATTCTCCTGCATTGCTCAATCACCAAAAACATCCTCGCGGTATGCAATTGATAAATGAATATATGAAAAGGGATTTTCCATCAAATTTTATTTTTTTGCATAGCGGGTTGGGTTCTCCTTTATCAATCCCTTTGGGAGGAGTTAGAGGCAGAGTACGGAATAAGCAAAAAAATGAAATACAACTCAACTCTTCTGTAAAGAACAAATTTGATGATTATCTATACGTCAGCCAATTGGTTCAGGCGTATGGTATATCTAAAGCCATTGAAGCTCATCGCAGGGCAAAACCATATTGTATGGGAACACTTTACTGGCAATACAATGACAGTTGGCCTGTGATCAGTTGGTCAAGCATAGATTATTATGGCAGGTGGAAAGCCTTGCAATATCATGTAAAGAAAGTTTAC